>CAZCGD010000171.1:0-2970 GCA_964498105.1 uncultured Streptomycetaceae bacterium | reverse complement strand
ATCGACCTGCTGCGCCACGACGGCGGTCACCGGCGCCGCGCCACCCTGGTATGGCACGTGCGTCGGCTCCAGCCCCGGCACCGCCTTGAATAGGTATTCGGACGTGAGGTGCTCGGTCGTTCCCACGCCCGCGGTGCCGTAGTTGAAGCGCCCCTTCTTGGCCGTGCGCAAATAGTCCAGGAGGCTCTTCGCGGCGACCGAGCGATGCACCACGAAGATGGTCGGCGCGGTGGCGGCGATGGCAATGGGAACCAGCTGGGTGCGCGGATCGACCGCATCCTTGATGGCGCTGGCGTTGACCGCAATCGCCGTGGTGGTCACCAGCAGCGTGTAGCCGTCCGGCGTCGCGCCCGCCACGAGTTTTGCGGCCACCGCTCCGCCGGCGCCCGGCCGGTTGTCGCCGATAACCGGCTGGCCGAAGCGGTCGTTCAACTTCTGCCCCACCAGGCGGCCGATGGTGTCGGCGATGCCGCCCGGGCCGAACGCGATCACCATGCGCACCGGCTTGTCGGGGTAGGCCTGCGCGGCGGCCGGCTGCGGGTATCCCGCACACAAAAAGCAGGCCAGCGCCACCGCCGCCGAGAGCGGGCGTACTGATGTGCGAGTTGCGAATTTCATGTCGTCTCCTCGACTGGTCAGGCGGCTTGCTGCTTGCAGTCTGAACCTGTTTCCGGCAAAAGTTTACATCATGAACCACGAGTCGGCGCGGGCGGTTTTGCTGTCAGCAGCCTGACGCACGCTCCAGTCCGGCAGGCTGCTGGGAATACCTGGACCATGCCGGTCAGATCGGGCCTTCGTGATGCCGGCGATCATAGTAAGATCATGGCAATGGGGACGCATTTCCCGCGGGCTGTCTTGCTCGTCGTCTCGGTCATGGCCGGGACGTTGATGCCGCTGGTCACAATTGCGCAAAGCTACCCGTCCCGGCCAGTGCGCTTCATCATCCCGTTCCCGCCGGGCGGCCCGACCGACGTGCTCGGTCGCATGGTGGCAACGCGGCTGGCCGAAGCCTGGGCGGTGGCGGTGGTTTCCGACAACCGTCCCGGCGCGGGCGGCAATCTCGGCACGGAACAATGCGCGAAATCGCGGGCGGACGGCTATACCGTATGCATGTTCTCGATCGCGCAGACCATTTCGCCCTCGATATACCCGAAGCTCGGATTCGATCCCACCCGCGATTTCGCGCACGTGTCGCTGCTCGCCACGCTGCCCAGCCTGCTCGTCGTCCATCCTTCGCTGCCGGCGCGCAACGTCAAGGAGCTGGTCGCCCTCGCCAAGGCGCGCCCGGGCGCGTTGAGCTACGCCTCGGGCGGAACGGGCACCAGCACGCAACTGCTGATGGAGTTGTTCAAGCTCAACAGCGGCGTCAACATCGTGCACGTTCCCTACAAGGGCACGGGGCCCGCGCTGGTGGAGCAGTTGTCCGGTCGGATCGAGGCGGCGTTCAGCACCATCATTGCCGTCCTGCCCTACACGCAATCCAGCCGGCTGCGCGCGCTCGCGGTGTCAACCCGGGAGCGGTTTCCCACTCTGCCCGCCGTGCCCACCGTGGCGGAATCCGGCCTCAAGGATTTCGACGGCGGCTCGTGGCAGGGGATCGTGATGCCCGCGGGGACGCCGGGCGACGCGGTGAACAAGACCAGCAGCGAGTTGATGAAGATGCTGCGGTCGCCCGACACCCGCGAAAAAATTCTCGCCATGGGCGGCATCACGCTCGGCAATACCCCCGAGGAGTTCACCGCTTTCATCAAAGCGGAAGGGGACAAGTGGGCGAAGGTCGTGAAAGCCGCGGGCATCCGCGGCGAGTAACGCGGCCCTCTCACGCCCGGCGAATCGACGCGCCCGCTGATAGAAAGTGACGAGACCAGGATAGCCGGTCATGAAACCGGGGCAATTCGCTTATCACGCATGAGCCACGAAACCGGAATCACGCTGACGGTCAACGGCCGCGACTACGAAGTGCAAGTCGAGCCGCGCCGCACGCTGGCGGACGCCCTGCGCGACGAGTGCGGGCTCACCGGCACCAACTCGGGTTGCGAGCACGGCATCTGCGGCTCGTGTACCGTGCTCGCCGACGGCGACCCGGTGCGCGCCTGCCTCATGTTCGCGGTGCAGGCGCAGGGCAAGCGGATACGCACCGTGGAGGGTCTCGCCGACGGCGACCGGCTCCATCCGCTGCAGCAGGCATTCATCGACCACCACGGGCTGCAGTGCGGTTTCTGCACGCCGGGCTTCCTGATGCTCGCCGCCGGAGTGCTGGAGCGCGAGCCCGGGATCAGCGACGCCGACCTGCGCGAGGCGCTGTCGTCCAACCTGTGCCGCTGCACGGGCTATCAGAACATCATCAAGGCCGTGCGCGCCGCCGCGGCGCAGATGCGGGCAGGAAACCGCGGATGAGCGCACGCCATCACGAGCGGGCCCCCCGGGGAAAATTCATCGGCCAATCGGTGACGCGGCTGGAAGACCTGCCGCTGGTCACCGGCCGCGGCCGTTTCGCAGCCGGCATATCGTTCGCGCACCAGCTGCACATGCGCGTCGTGCGCTCCGCCCACGCGCACGGAAAGATCGTCTCGGTGGATGCCGGCAAGGCGCTCAAGGCGCCGGGCTGTGTCGCGGTGTGGACCGCCGCCGACGTGGCGTGGATCCCGCAGATTCCCTTCCGTCCCACCCATATCAAGGGCCTGGAGCCCTACCGCCAGTACGTGCTGGCGCGGGAGCGCGTGCGCTACGTGGGCGAGCCGGTCGCCGTGGTGTTCGCGCGCGACTCGTACCAGGCCGAGGACCTGGCCGACCTGGTGGAGGTCGAGGTTGAGGAATTGCCTGTCGTCCTGTCGGCGAGCCAGGCGCCGGGCGAATTCGAGCCGGGCCGCGACACCGAACCGGCCGTCATCCGCAAGAAGTACGGCGACATCGAAGCGGCGTTCCGCGCCGCGCACGCGGTGATCGAGCTCGACCTGGCTATCGGCCGCC
>CAZCGD010000170.1:0-2068 GCA_964498105.1 uncultured Streptomycetaceae bacterium | reverse complement strand
GCACTTTTCGCGTTATATCGAGGCCGTCGAGCGCGGCGAGGAGGTCATCATCACCCGCCGCGGCAGGCCCGTCGCCAAGATCGTGAAAGTGGGCCGGTTGCGCGAGCCGACGCCTGCGCAGCGGCGCGCCTGGAACCTGATCAAATCAAGCGCGAGGGATCTGAGTATCGGCAAGCTCAGCCGGGACGAGCTTCATGAGCGCGCAACGCATCACGCTTGATACCAACCTGCTGGTGTATGCAGTGGACTCGAGCGCCAGGGACAAGCATGCCAGGGCGCGGAAGCTCGTCGAACTCGCGCTGAAGGCCGACTGCGTCCTGACGCTGCAGGCGCTGGGCGAGTTCTATTTTGCCGTCACCCGCAAAGGAAAGCTTCCGGCGGCCGAAGCGAAAGCGCAGGTCGAGGCCTGGCAGGACCTTTTTGCGATCGTGGTGGCGAAACCTTCGACCCTGAACCGGGCGATAACGGCAACCGTGTCGCGGCAGATCGGTTTTTGGGATGCCATGCTGTGGGCGACCGCGCGCGATGCCGGCGTGACCCTGCTGCTGAGCGAAGATTTCAGCGACGAATCGGTGCTCGACGGCGTGCGCATCGTCAATCCGCTGGTCTATAAGGATCTTCCGGGCTTGCTCGGCCTGAACTAGCAGCCTGTCGGACTGGGTGTCATGACCGAACTCGACGAATCCCGGCAGCGCGCGCACGAAAACCTGCAACGCGTGACCGAGCTCCTGCGCCAGCACGAGTTGGGGGAAAGTCTCGTCCAGCGCCAGCAGGGGCCGCGCCAGGAGCTGGTCGAAAACCTGGTGCACAAGCTGCATCGGGTCGAGTTGCAAAAGCTGCTCGATGCGCAGCACCCCGCGGACGTCGCCGACATACTCGAGTCGCTGCCGGTCGAGCAGCGGCTGATCGTGTGGAACCTGGTCAAGGCCGAGCGCGAGGGGGAAATCCTGCTCGAAGTTTCGGACGCGGTGCGCCAGACGCTCATCGCCGACATGGACGAGCAGGAACTGGTCACGGCCACCGAGCAGCTCGATACCGACGAGATCGCCGACCTCGCGCCCGACCTGCCGCGCGAGGTGTTCCAGGGCGTCATCCGCTCGCTGTCGCCCGAGGAGCGCGAGCAACTGCGCTCCGCGATGTCCTACCCCGAAGGCGTGGTCGGCGCCCTGATGGATTTCGACGTGATCAGCATCCGCGACGACGTGACCGTCGAAGTCGTGCTGCGCTACCTGCGGCGGCTCGACGAGATGCCGGACCACACCGACCAGTTGTTCGTGGTCGACGGCACGGGCCAGCTCGAAGGGCTGCTGCCGCTGAACCGCCTGCTGGTCACGGACCCGGAAACGCCGGTTACGGCGGTCATGCGCGCGGACTTCCTCAAGCTCCATCCACACGAGAAAGCCGAGGACGCGGCCGGCGCCTTCGAGCGCTACGACCTGGTGTCCGCCCCGGTGGTGGATGACCGCGGCCGGTTGATCGGCCGCGTCACGGTGAACGCGGTGGTGGACTACATCCGCGAGGAGACCGCCAGCGACATGCTCTCGGCCGGCGGCCTGCGCGAAGACGAGGACCTGTTTGCGTCGGTGTGGAAGAGCGTCAGGAACCGCTGGACCTGGCTCGCTGTCAACCTGGTCACCGCCTTCATCGCCTCGCGCGTGATCGGCGTGTTCGAGGATTCCATCGCCAAACTGGTCGCGCTTGCCGCGTTGATGCCCATCGTCGCCGGCGTCAGCGGCAATTCCGGCAACCAGACCATCACCATGATCGTGCGCGCGCTCGCGCTGGGCCAGATCACGGCGGCCAACGCCCGCAAGCTGTTCGCCAAGGAAATCGGGGTGAGCGCGTTAAACGGCCTGATCTGGGGCGGGGTAGTCGGGCTGTTCGCTTTCCTGATCTACCACAACTGGCAGCTCGGCCTGGTCATGACCGGGGCCATGGTCCTGTCCCTGCTGCTGGCTTCGGTGATGGGAGTGGCCATACCGCTGACCATGCACAAGCTCGGGCGCGACCCGGCGCTGGGCGCGAGCGTGATGATCACCGCAATCACCGACAGCGGGGGGTTTTTCAT
>CAZCGD010000169.1:0-4000 GCA_964498105.1 uncultured Streptomycetaceae bacterium | reverse complement strand
AGCGATATCGCGTCCAGCTGAAATCCGGTCGCTGCATCCATGATCAGCACACCGAGGCCGGCAGCAGCGACGTAGATGCGCTTGCCGTTCGGGCTCGCCACCACGCTGCGCGGAATGCCGCCGGCGACCGTGACGGAATTGAGATTCAGCAGGGTTGACGCGCGCACCACCCTGACCGTGTTGTTACCGCGGTCGGCTACGTAGAACTTGCGACCATCCGGGCTCACCGCCAGGGCGGCCGGTGCGATGCCCGCGGTCGTGGACCCGCCCAACATCACAGGCGGTGATATGACATCGGTGCTGAACGGTCGCGGGCTGAGCGCGACGCCCCCCAAGGTGGTCACCTGCACCGCGCCGCTCGTCGCGCCATTCGGCACGCGTGCCACGATGCGCGTCGCATCGGCAGAAAGCAGGGTCGGTTGTGGCGTCCCGTTGAAGAGCAGAGCGTTCGCCACCGACAGTCCGGACAGCCTCTGTCCACTCACTGTGACAATCGCTCCCGGCTTCGCGCCGGGAGGATGCATAAACTGAATGCGCGGCCCGCCGAGCCGGGCGATGCGCACACCGCTCAGGGTCCCCGCGCCGCTGGTCACGAAATTGGTCCAACTGCCGCTGGCGCTGCCCGCCGCGACGTTGAGCGCAGTAAGCGTCCAGTTGACCGTGCCGCAAGGCGCGCGCACCAGCGAGCCGGTCACAGCAAACTGGTTTCCCGAATTCGTCTGCAACTGGCCATCCATGCAGTCGACATCGCCCAGCAGCACGCCGGGGCCCGAGGCGGACGAAGCGCCTTGGGTGATTTCGATATCCCAGGTCCCCGATACGAAGCCGAGCGCCGGGTCGCTGCCTTGCCAGGCGCCGGCCCACACGCCGGACAAGTCGGGAGGCGAGGGCGGTGTATTGTCACCACCCCCACTGCCGCCGCACCCAGCCAGCACTGCCAGCATGAATACGGCCGTCCTGCTCGCCAAGGTTCGAGTTTCGGTTCTCATGACGTCACCTCCTGATCTTCATGGCGCTGGCGGGTGTCGTATTCGGCAAACCGCTTAACCCGAGCGCACCGAGCCGATGGTGCGCTGCGGACACTTGCAGATCGCTAACCGGAGGGTTACAGATGACTTACTTCTGAGATGGAACCTTGGGCGGAGCTTATTTCTTGTCCATTCTTAGGCCGAACAAGAAGCGGGAAATCCGGTTCGTGCCCCAAGCGCCTATCGGAACGGAGAGTCGAGCCTGACCCCATGCTTGTTACCCCGTGCTTGTTCAAGCATCACGCCGACTTGGCCAATTGCCGTGAGGCCACTTCTGCAACTTATGCTGGACCTTTTTTGTTCTGCTTTGTATCCCACGAATATGGGATAGGAAAAGGAATGCCAATACCATCACATCACGCTGATTTTCCTGAAGAAATCAACCCGCTGCACTGGAAGGAGAACTTGGCGGGTGTGGGCGGGGTGCCGGACGAATAACCATGAACCGCCAGGACATTCCAAGACTATATTTGAACCGCCAGGACGCCAAGAGAATCAAGAACGACAATGAACCGCCAAGTAAAGTCAAGAGCAAGACCTACCAAGGCGCCAGGAAAACACGCGTAAGTCAACGGTCTCGCCATGCAATCCGTTAGAGCGGGTAAGCAAGGAGAGGCTAATGTTGGAACCCCCGGTTCAGCTCGATGAGACTGCAAGCGCCGTATTTGCTGCGGCGCTGGAAGTTCACCGCGTCCTCGGCCCCGGCTTTCTCGAATCCGTCTACGAGGAGGCGATGGCGGTCGAACTCGAACTGCGGGGCATAACCTTCGAACGACAGAAACCCATCGGGGTATCGTACAAGGGGTACGCGATCGGCGAAGGGAGATTGGACTTCTTTGTCCAGAATTCTCTGATCGTTGAATTGAAAGCAGCCGAAAAATTGTTGCCGATCCATCAAGCCCAGCTCATGTCCTATCTGAAGGCGACAGGATGCCGGCTCGGCTTGCTCGTCAACTTCCACGAACGCCTGTTGAAAGACGGGGTGAGACGTGTAGTGCTCACCGCATCTGACGGATAGACGCGGTTCTAATATGGAATCTCTTGGCGTCTTGGCGGTTCAAATATTGATTGTGCTTCTCTTGGCGTCTTGGCGGTTCAAATTCTTGATTTTTCTTGGCGGTTCAAGCTAGAAAGTATTGCATCAGGACTTGCTGTTCAACTTGAGCGAAAACTGTTCTTGCAGGTAAAGCTCGACCAGACGGGTTCCTCTCCCGTCGATGTCTTTGATCTTCGTGCCCATGCCTGCTGCGCTGATATGCCTGATCTCGATCTTGCAGTTGAGCGTTTTTTCCGGGAACAGCTCGCATCTGAATTCAAGAATCTGCCCGACTAAAAGGTCCTTGCTGCAAAGAATCAGGAAGCCGCTGTCGCTCATGTCCTGGACCACGCACGGGAACCAGGCATCCCCGGTTTTCACCGACCCTGCACTCAACGCGCCTTTCTCTTTAACCGGAATACGTGCTTCCCCGCGTAATTCACGACCTTTCATAGCAGACCCTCATAGCGATTATCGCGGGCACGTCAGTGGCCTTCGCGTCGGTCAATTATGTCACGCCCCACCCTGTCACGCTTCACCACGTCACGGCTCACCATGTCACGCCTTATCACGTCACGCCGTATCAAGCTTACTGCGGCGGAATTCCCACATCCCGCACCACCTTCTTGTAGCGCTCCGCGTCGTTCTTGACGCGCGCGTGGAATTCCGCCGGCGGCATGCCGATGGTTTCCGCGCCCCCGACCACGGCGAAGCGTTCCTTCACGTCCGGATACTTCAGCATGTCGGCGGACACCGAATACAGTTTGTTGATGACGCTTTTCGGGGTGCCCTTGGGAACGAAGAAGCCCACCCAGATGGACGCGTCCACGCTGGGAATGCCGCCCTCCTGCGCGGTCTGCCAGTCCCGCGTTTGCGCCGTCCGCCTGGCCGTGGTGGTGCCGAGCACCTTCACCCGCTTGGCTTGCAGGTGCGGCGTCACCCCGGGCAGCCCCGCGATGGTGAAGATGACTTCGTTCGACGCGACCGCGGTGACGGCCGGCGCGCCGCCTTTGTAGGGCACGTGCAGCATCTTGATTCCAGCGGCGACCGCCAGCCACTCGCTCGCCAGGTGATTCACCGAACCGGAGCCCGGAGAGCCGAAGCTCAGCTGTCCCGGCTTCGCCTTCGCCGCGGCGACCAGATCCTTGAAACTGTTGATCGGCGACTGGCTGTTGACCACCACGATCATTGGCGCGTCGCTCAACATGACGACCGCCGTGAAATCGCGGTCGAGCTCGAAGGGAACGTCCTTGAACACGAAGGGGCTCACCGCGAACTCGCCGGTGTGCGCCGAAAGCACCGTGTAACCATCCGGCGAAGCCTTCGCCGCGATATTGACCGCGATGAAGCCGTTGCCGCCGGTGCGGTTGTCCACCACGATCCGCCAGCCCAGCCGCTCGGTGATCTTGTTCGTGACGATGCGGGTGGTCGTGTCCACCACGCCCCCGGGCGCGTACGGCACCAGCACGCGGATCGGCTTCGTCGGATATTCCTGGCCGAGGGCGCCAGGCGCGACGGCCAGGAATATGACAAGGAAACTTGCAGTCAATAATAATCGGGCCATCACGTCACTCCTATAAGTCCTGCTTCTCCTGGCGTCCTGGCGGTTCAATATTGTCATTGCTTCTCTCGGCGTCTCGGCGGTTCGTTTGTTTTTCGTTTTTTTTGGCGCGCCTGGCGGTTAAATTCTTGATCTTATCGGCGTTCATCGGCGGCTAGAAAAGCTCTTTCCACTTCTTCCGGACCTTTTCCTGCAATTCCTTGCTCGCCTCCGCCACCTCCGGAAACTCGTGCAGGTGGTCGTACGGCCGGCAAGCGTCGATGATGGCCTTGGAATTGAATGGCGCGCTGTACTGGTAGGCGACGAACATCGGGTCGTTCTTCGAGCCCATGCCGCGCTGGATGATGTCGATGTCGATCGCCGGGTCGGTGCGCG
>CAZCGD010000168.1:0-4989 GCA_964498105.1 uncultured Streptomycetaceae bacterium | reverse complement strand
CCCGCAGCGTTTCCTGCGCCAGCACGGCTATCGCGGGCGCATCCTCCCGATCAACCCGGGCCGCAGCGAGGTGCTGGGCGAACCGGCCTATCCCGATCTGAGGGCGGCGCCCGGCCCCATCGACCACGCGTTCATTATGGTGCCGGCGGCGTCGGTGCCCGCGGTGATCGACCAATGCTGCGAGCGCGGCGTGCCGGTCGCGACCATCTTCAGCGCCGGGTTCGCAGAGCTGGGCGAGGAGGGGCTCGCCCGGCAGCGCGAGATGGTGCGGCGCGCGCGCAGCGGAGGCCTGCGCCTGCTCGGGCCAAACTGCATGGGGATAGTCAACGTGCAGGGCGCGACCGCGCTCACCGTCAACGCTGTCTTCGAGCACGAGCAGCCCGCGCCTGGCCCGCTCAGCATCATCTCGCAGAGCGGCAGCCTGCTGGGCAGCATCGTGTCCCGCGCGCGGCCGCGCCAGCTCGGCTTCTCGAAGCTGGTGTCGGTCGGCAACGAGTGCGATCTCGGCGTCGGCGAGCTGGCCGAGATGCTGGTGGACGACCCCGATACCGGCGCGATCCTGCTGTTCCTCGAGGTGTTTCGCGACGCCGACCGGCTCGCGCGGGCGGCGCGACGGGCCTTCGCCGCGGGCAAGCCGGTGATCGCCTACAAGCTCGGGCGCTCCGGCGTCGGGCGGCAGGTGGCGATCTCGCACACCGGGGCGATGACCGGGCCGGACGAGATCGCGGGAGCCTTCTTCCGCGACAACGGCATCATCCGGGTGGACATGCTGGAGAGCCTGTTCGAGACGCCGCGGCTCGTGACCGGCCACCGGCCGCCGCGCGGGCGCCGCGTCGCGGTGGTGACCGGAACCGGCGGCGCCGCCGCCATGGTGGTGGACCGGCTGGGCGCGCTCGGGGCGGAGGTCGTGCCGCCTTCGGACCGCGTGATCGCCAACCTCGCGGCGCAGGACATCGCGGTCGCGCCGGTGCCGCTCACCGACATCCCGATGGGCCGCAGCGAGGGTGGCCGCTATACCGCAATCCTGTCCGAACTCCTGGTGTCCGATCACTGCGATGCGGTGGTGTCGGTGGTCGGCTCCAGCGCCCGCAATCTCGGCGTGATCGTCGAGCGCGTGCTGCAGGCGCAGCCACGGGACCGCAAGCCGCTGGCCGTATTCCTCGCGCCGCGTGCGGAAGAGGGGCTGGCGTTGCTGGAGGAAAACGGCGTCGCGGGATTCCGCACCCCGGAAAGCTGCGCCGACGCGGTGACTGCGTTTCTCAACTGGCACGCTCCGCGGGAACGCGAACAGCCCGCCGCCGGCGAGCTCGCGGCTGCGGCTGCGCTCGCGTCGCGCGCGGTCGCGCTACGCATGAACGAGCGGGATTCGTGCGCGCTGTTCGCGGCGCTCGGCATCCCGGTCGCGGAACATCGCGTGGCGACCCGCGCCCAGGATTGCGCCGGCCTGGATGGCGCCGTGGCGGTCAAGATCCTGTCACCGGACATCGCGCACAAGACCGAAGCGCGCGCGATACGGCTCAACGTGAGATCCGATGCAGAGCTGGCGGCGGCATACGAGGGTGTTCTCGCGAACGCGCGCGCTTATAAGAAAGACGCCCGGATCGATGGTGTGCTGATTCAGCGGATGGAAAGCGGGGTCGCGGAAGTCATCGTCGGCTACCGCCGCGATCCCGAGGTCGGGCCGGTGGTGATGTTGGGCGCGGGCGGCGTCGCCGCGGAGCTGCGGCGCAGCCCCTGCGTGCGCATTGCCCCAGTCAGCCTGGGGGAAGCCGCGGCGATGATCGAGGAAGTGCGCGATCTCGCCGTGCTGCGCGGCTACCGCAACCTGCCGCGCGGCGATTGCGCGGCATTGGCGCGCGCGATACGCGCGCTGTCCTTGTTGGCATCGCTCGAGGGGCGTAAGGTGAGCGAGGCGGAGATCAACCCGCTCATTGTGAAGCGCGAGGGAAAGGGCGTTGTGGCAGTGGATGGCCTTGTCGTCTTCGACGATCGGCATCCAAAGGATGAAGGATGAAGGATGACCTGAACCCGTTGGCGGTCGGGGCGAGCGCGAGGATAGCGGCGCATGTCGCCGCTGCACGTTACGAAAACCTTGCGCCGGAAGTGGTGCACGCGTTCAAGCGCGCGCTGCTCGATCACGTGACGTGCGCGCTCGCGGGCGCCTCCATGCCGGTGTCGCGCGCGCTGTTGTCTTACTACCAGGAAACCGACGTGACGCGGGTGGCGACGGTGTTCGGCTCCGGCGCGAAGCTTTCCGCCCCGAACGCGGCGCTCGTCAACGGCGCCAATACGCACGGCCTCGATTTCGACGACGGCACCACGCACGGGTCGGCCCACCCCTCGGGCGCGATCTTCCCGGCGGTGCTCGCGGCGGCCGAGCAGCACGGGTCCGCGCCGCGCGAGATCATCCTCGCCGTGGTGATGGGCTACGACGTGATGATCCGCATCGCCGCGGCGATGCATCCGTTTACCGCGCGGCACGGCTTTCACAACACGCCGCTGGCAGGCGTGTTCGGCGCCGCGGCGGGGGTGGCGAACCTGCTGAAACTCGATGCGGGGCGGACCAACCACGCGCTCGGACTCGCGGGCAGCTTTGCCGGCGGCATCCGCCAGTACCTGGACGATGGCGCCGAGGTGAAGCGCATCCACCCCGGGAAGGCGGCGCGCGACGGGCTGCTGTGCGCCGAATTCGCGAAGCGTGGTATCACCGGGCCGGGGAAGGTGCTGGAGGGCCGCTATGGTTTCGCCGAGACGCACGCCGGCAACCAGTTGAAATGGGACCGCCTGCTCGACGGGCTCGGCCGCCGTTACGAGATCGCCGACATCTATTTCAAGCCGTTTCCGTGCTGCCGGCATTACCACTCGGTGATGGACGGCATCCAGTTGCTGCGGCAGGCGCACGGCGTCAAGGCCGGGGACGTTGCGTCGCTCCGGCTCGGCATCTACTCGGTCGGCGTAAACGGCCACGACCACAAGCATTGCGACAACATCCTCGACGCGCAGATGAGCGCGCCGGTGGGCGCGGCGCTGGCGCTGGCGGACAGCGAGGTCGCGGCGCACAGTTTTCTGCCCGACAGCCTGGCGCGGCCGGAAGTGCGGCGGCTGATCGGCCTCGCCGAGACCCGCGTGGACGAGGAATGCGAGCGCATCTACCCGGAGCGGCGCTCGGGCGTGGTCGAGATCGGATTGAAGGACGGCCGTAAGTTCGAAGCGCGCGTGCTCGATCCGAAGGGAGAGGGCGAGAACCCGATGCTGGACGCCGATCTCGAGCGCAAATTCACCGCGAACTGCGCGCCGGTGATCGGCAAGGAAAAATGCGCCGCGGTTCTGGAAACGGTATGGCGTTGTGACGAGGCGCGCGAGCTGGCGCCGCTGCTACGCCTGCTGTCTCAGGAGCCGTTAACAAAATGAGTGGTTGCGGAGCAAGCGAACCACCCCCATCCCAACCTTCCCCCTGAGGGGGAAGGAGTACCCTTTTCTACTGGAGGAAAAACATTCCCTCCCCCTCAGGGGGAGGGCCAGGGTGGGGGTGGTTTCACCAGTTGCGTCATTTTGTTACGCGCAATAAGGTAAAGAAGTGGAATCGTGATTCGTGGGTCAACCCATAATCCACGACCCACAAAAATCAGGAGACGTGAAATGATGGCGCGCTTGGTGCTATTCGGCTGGCTGGCAGGGCTGGCGGTACCCGGGTGGGCGGCTGCGCCGTACCCGTCGAAGCCGATACGGATCGTGGTGACCTACGTCCCCGGCGGCAACACCGACGTGGTGGCGCGGCTGGTGTCGTCGTATCTGACCAACGACCTCGGGCAGACGGTCATCATCGATAACCGCGGCGGTGCGGGCGGCGTCGTCGGCACCGAGATCGTCGCGCGCGCCGTGCCCGATGGCTACACGCTGCTGTTCGGCACCTCCGCCGGCCTGTCGATCAACCCGCAGTTGCAGCCCAAGCTGCCCTACAACGTCGAGCGCGACTTCGCGCCAATCAGCCTGGTGGTCATCAATCCGCAACTCATGGTGGCTACCCCCAGCCTGCCTGCAAACACGGTCAGCGACTTCGTCAAGCTTGCCCGCGCGCAGCCGGGCAAGATCAATTACGCCTCGGTAGGCATCGGCAGTCCCAATCACCTGGCGATGGAGCTGCTGAAGACCATGACCGGCATCGACATCGTCCACGTTCCCTACAAAGGCAGCGCGCCGGCCGTGATCGACCTGATGGCGGGCAATGTCTCCGTGTTCTTCAGCAGCGTACCCGTCATGGTGCAGCACGTGCGCAGCGGCAAGTTGAAGGCGCTTGCGGTGGGCAGCGCTGCGCGCTCGCCGGCCGCGCCGGAGGTACCGACGGTGGCGGAATCCGGGGTGCCGGGCTTCGAGTACACCGTGTGGTACGGGCTGCTCGCGCCTTCCGGCACGCCGCGCGCGATCATCGCGCGCTTGAACGAGGCGGTGGTGAAATCCCTGCGCCTGCCGCAACTCGACCAGCAGTTGCGCGGGCAGGGCTCCGAGCCGCGGGCCACCAGCCCCGGCGAGCTGGCGAGCTTCATGAAGGCGGAGCATGCGCGCTGGGCGCGCGTCGTCAAGGCCACCGGCCTGGCGGGAAAGGTCAATCCGTGACGATCAACAAGGACGAAGGCGGGAGGCGGGAGGCGGGAGGGGAGAGGCGAGAGGCATTAGGCATTAGGCAGTAGGCAGTAGGCAGTAGGTGCAGTAGTCACGGCTCCATCTGACGGGCAGTGTCCGCTTGCGGCTAGAAGCGGACATCCCTAGAACGTACAGCAGCCTAGTTCGATATTCCTGCGCGCTCAGGATAGTCAGGCTGCGAGATTTTTATGTAACTTTTTGACCCTACCAATTTCCATCTTGTGGAGCAATAATGGGTGACATTTCGGAAGCTCACCATACGTTATGAGGCCAACAATGTTGCAATTCACTATTGCGCTCTTAAGCTGGGCCATGTCGAACGCCGCGCTTGCGGAATATCCGGAGGCG
>CAZCGD010000167.1:0-15510 GCA_964498105.1 uncultured Streptomycetaceae bacterium | reverse complement strand
CGCCTGGCGAAGGAGACCGGGCTGTTCCCGGTGTTCGAGGCGGAAAACGGCGAGGTCGTGAGCGTCTCCAGGATCCGCAGGCTAACCCCGGTCGAGGAATACCTCAAACCGCAGCGCCGTTTCGCGCATCTTTTCAACCCTGCGCCGCGCGTCGAGGTCATTGCGGCCATCCAGGCGATAGCGGACCGCAACATCCGCAAGTACGGATTGCTGGAAGCGCCGTCATGATGCGCAAGCCCTTCGCCATTACCCTCGACCCCGGCTCCAGCCTCGCCAACCACACCGGCACCTGGCGCACGGAACGGCCGGTGTACCTGGACCGTCTGCCGCCTTGCAACTCGGCCTGCCCCGCCGGCGAGAACATCCAGGGCTGGCTCGCGCACGCCGAGTCCGGCGACTACGAGGCCGCGTGGCGGCTGCTCACGGGCGACAACCCGTTGCCGGCAGTCATGGGGCGCGTGTGCTACCACCCGTGCGAGACGTCGTGCAACCGTGCCGCGCTCGACGCGGCGGTCGGCATCAATTCTGTCGAGCGCTTTCTCGGCGACGAAGCGATCAGGCAGGGCTGGGCCTTCGCCAAGCCCGCGCACAGGAGCCGCAAGCGCGTGCTGATCGTCGGCGCCGGACCTTCCGGGCTGTCGGCCGCCTACCAGCTTGCGCGCTCCGGGCACGACGTGACGATCCACGATGCGGGGCCCTTCGCGGGCGGCATGATGCGCTTCGGTATTCCGAAGTACCGCCTGCCGCGCGACGTGCTCGAGGCGGAAGTTGCACGCATCCTCGCCCTCGGCGTGGAGCTGCGACTCGACTCGAAGGTGACGAACGTTCTCCAGACGATGAAGGCGGGTGGTTTCGATGCCGCCTTCCTCGCCGTGGGCGCGCACATCGGGAAACGGGCCTACATCCCCGCGGGAACCTCGGCGCGCATCCTGGACGCGGTGTCGGTCCTGCGCTCGATGGAAGGCGAAGAGCAGCCGATGCTCGGCCGGCGCGTGGTGGTTTATGGCGGCGGCAACACGGCGCTCGACGTCGCGCGTACCGCGAAGCGGCTCGGCGCGGCGGAGGCGATCATCGTTTACCGGCGCACGCGCGAGAAGATGCCGGCGCACGACTTCGAGCTCGAGGAGGCGCTCCAGGAAGGCGTGATGGTCAAGTGGCTCTCGACCATCAAGCACGCTGGCGAAACCTCGCTCACGGTCGAGAAGATGGTGCTCGACGAGACCGGCTTTCCGCAGCCGACGGGAGAACTCGAGACGCTCGAAGCCGACTCGCTGGTGCTCGCGCTCGGCCAGGATGTCGACCTCGGGTTGCTGGAGGGCGTGCCCGGTCTCGAGATCGAGAGCGGGGTCGTCAAGGTTGCTTCCAACATGATGACGGGTTACTCCGGCATCTTCGCCGGCGGCGACATGGTGCCCTCGGAGCGCACGGTCACGGTCGGCGTCGGCCACGGCAGGAAGGCCGCGCGTCACATCGACGCGTGGCTGCGCGGCGCGGCCTATGCTTCTCCTCCCAAGCACGAGCCGGCAACGGCCGACAAGCTCAATACCTGGTATTACTCGGACGCCTCCAAGACAGTGCAGCCGATGCTCGACATCATCCGGCGTCAGTCGACGTTCGACGAGGTGCAGGGCGGACTCGACGAGACCAACGCGCTGTTCGAGGCGCGCCGGTGCCTCTCGTGCGGCAACTGCTTCGAATGCGACAATTGTTACGGTGTATGTCCGGACAATGCCGTAATCAAGCTCGGCCCAGGCAAGCGCTTCGAGTTCAACTACGACTATTGCAAGGGCTGCGGCATGTGCGTCGCCGAGTGTCCCTGCGGCGCAATCAAGATGGTGCCGGAGGCGATTTGAGCGAGTTCCAGGCTGCTAGGCTTCCAACGCGATCTGGCGGCGTAATTCGCGGTAGCGTTCTTCCGGGTGATCGCCGAAGAGCGGATCGTGGGCTGGCGGCACTGCAGTCCTGACCGCTTCCCAGTCCTCCGGCGTGAGGACCTGCGCGGCGCGGGTGAGGACGTCCTCCTCTTCCCTGGCAATATGGCTGCCGTAGTACACGAGATAGGTGGCTGCAGCCGCTTCAATCTGTGCGCGAGGAACGACTGCTTCGCCGAGGACCGCGATCAGGAGCTTTTGCAGCGTCTCCCCGGCGTGCGCGATGACGCGATGCTCCTGGCGCAGGCGCTCGAGCGGGAGTTCCATTTCGGGACAGCACCGCGCGAGGCGCGCGAACGCGACGTCCTCGCGGGGATGATGAAACCGGTCGGAGTACTCCCGCAGGTAGGCGATGATGTCGAGCATCAGCTCATAGTTCGCCCGCCCGCCAGTATGGAACACATCCACTTGCTTGCGCAGCAGGCGCAGGAGCCGATTGAAGTAGGCATGCTCAGCGTGCCATGCTGCCACCGGGTCCGTCATCGACATCCCCTATTGAGCAGTGACTTGCGCCGCCTTCAGAATCGGGTTCCAGCGCACTGCAGTTAAACCCAGATAATTCTTCTCCCAGGGCCGATCCCGGTATTGCGCTAGATCAAGTTTGTTTGATGTTCAGGTCGCAAAACGGATGACCGCCAGCAGGTATGCCGCGGCCAAGGTGCCGGCGATAGCGAATCCGTGGAACAGGGCTTTCAGGCCCGGCCCGACGTGTATGCCGAAATCGTGCAGGCAGTGATACATGCGATGGCAGCCGTGGAACAGGAACAGCGCCACGACGGCGAATGCGGCGATCTTGCCCAGGCCGTTCTGCGCGAACGCGAGCATGCGATCGTAGTTCATGGTCTCGCGCGGCAGCAGCAGGCCCAGCGGAACGGCGATCCCGGTGATGAAGATAAGCATCGGCCCGACGAGTGCGGAGAGCATCCCGCCGGCGCCGAACAGCGACCAGAAGATCGGCTTGTTGGAGCGCTTCATGGCTTGAACCACCACACCGCAATGAAGACGGCGATCGATGCCGCCGCGGCGCTCGCGACGCCCGCGGCGACGATCAGCCGGTCCGGGACCCGCAGGCCGGCGAGCCGGACGAACGGCAGCGTCCTGGGCATCACCTTGAACCACGTCCAGGCGTGGTACAGGACCAGCACCAACGCAGTCGCGTGGAACGCGATCGCCAGCGGGTTCGCGAGGCTGTCGCGCCACGCGTCGAACGCCGCACGGCCCTGGGCCAGCCGCGCGAGGCCAACCAGCAGGACCAGCGCGTAGGCGGTGACGAACACGCAGCTCGCCTCGCGCAGCATGTACCAGAGGTAGAACGGGTTTCTGCGCCACCAGCCGGCCATTGGCCGCACATAAGTCCTGACCCGGGCCATCGTCAGTCCCCTTTGCGCGAGGTGGAGGAGCGCAGCAAGCCGCGCGGCGACAGGAAACGCAGAAAATAATCCTTCGTGCTGTTGATCTTGTTCTGGTTCACCGCCCGCGCCGGGTCCACTCCCTTCGGGCAGACTTCGGAGCAGTAACCCACCAGAGTACAGCCCCAGACGCCGTCCTCCGCGTTGACGACCTCCCTGCGCTCGCGCTGACCTCCGTCTCGCGAATCCGCGTTGTAGCGATGCAGGAGCGCCATGGCCGCCGGCCCGATAAAAGCTGAATTGAGCCCGTACTGCGGGCAGGCCGCGTAACACAGCAGGCAGTTGATGCATTGCGAGTACTGGTAGTACTCCTCCATCTGCTCCGGCGTCTGCAGATAGGGGCCCTGCGCGAGCGTCTTCGCCTCCTTCGGGATGAGATAAGGATTGATCGACTCCAGCTTCTTCAGAAAATCGCTCTGGTCGATCACCAGGTCGCGCACGATCGGGAAGTGGTTGAGCGGCTCGACGCGCACTTTCCCCGGGTAGTAGTCGCGCAGGAACGTCTGGCAGGACAGCGCCGGCACCCCGTTCACCATCTTGCCGCAGCTGCCGCAGATCGCCATGCGGCACGACCAGCGGAACGTCAGGCTGCCGTCGAGGTGATCCTTGATGTACTGCAGTCCCTGCAGCAGCGACATGTCTTCGGTGAAAGGAACGTCATAGGTCTGATAGTGCGGCACGGCGTCCGTTTCCGGGTGGAAGCGCAGACATTCGATGGCAATGGTTTTCATGTCAGCACCGCTTGTTTGCCGTGCCCGCCGTACAGGCGCGATTCGGGATTCAGTTTCGTGATGGTGACTGGCGTGTAGGCTATCCCCGGCTTGTCGTCCCCGCCGTAATGCGCCAGCGTGTGCCTGAGGAAATTCACGTCGTCGCGCGCCTCGTAACCATCGAGCCGCATGTGGGCGCCGCGCGACTCCTTGCGCGCGAGCGCCGAATGCGCCATCGCTTCCGCCACCTCGAGCATGAAGCCGAGCTCGATCGTGGTGAGCCACTCGGTATTGAAAGACCGGCCGCGGTCGTCGAGCCGGATGCCGCGGCGGTAGCGGCCACGCAATTCAGCGAGCTTGTCGCAAGTCGCATTGATTGTTTCCGCCTTGCGGTAAATGCCGACTCCTGCTTCCATGCTGTCCATCATCTCGTCGCGCAGGACCGCCGGCCGCTCCCCCTTGTCCCCGCGCAGTAGGGAAAGAAAGCGCTCCACCGACGCTTCGGCGAGTGCTTTTGTATTCCTGGCCGCGCGGTTGCCAGAGCGCGCATGCTCGGCGGCCGATTCACCGGCCACCTTGCCGAACACCAGAATCTCGGCCAGCGAGTTCGACCCGAGGCGGTTGGCGCCGTGGATGCCGACGCTCGAGCATTCTCCCGCCGCGTACAACCCTTCGAGGGGCGTCTCGCAGCGGACGTTAGTGACGATCCCGCCCATCGTGTAGTGCACCGCCGGGCAGACCGGGATCGGCTCCTTCACAGCGTCCACGCCGGCGAAGGTCCGCGCCGCCTCGGTGATCAGCGGCAGCCGTTCGTGGATCTTCTTCGCGCCCAGGTGCCGCACGTCGAGCCAGACGGCCGGCCCTTGCAGCGTGGCTACCGTGCGGCCCTTTTGCACCTCGTGCCAGAAAGCCTGTGACAGCCGGTCGCGCGGGCCGAGCTCCATCGCCTTGGGACGCGGCCACGGGTCGAGCGGACCGAGGCCATAGTCCTGGAGGTAGCGGTAGCCGTCCTTGTTCACCAGGATGGCGCCTTCGCCGCGGCAGGCTTCCGTCATCAGGATGCCGGTCCCGGGCAGGCAGGTCGGGTGCCACTGGACGAACTCCATGTCGCGCAACGGCACCCCGTGGCGGTAGGCGAGGCCCATCCCATCCCCGGTGACGGTGCCGGCGTTCGTGTTCTGGCGAAACACGCGTCCCGCGCCGCCGGTGCAGAGAACCACTGCGGCGCAATCGAACCGAAACATCTCTCCGGTCGCGATCTCGATCGCGAGCACCCCGCGCACGCGCCCGTCCTCGACCACCAGGTCCGCGCAGAAAAACTCGTCGTAACGCGTGATCGCGGGAAAGCGCAACGATGTCTGGAACAGCGTATGCAGGATGTGGAAGCCGCTGCGGTCGGCGGCGAACCAGGTGCGCTGCACGCTCATGCCGCCGAAGAAGCGCACGTTGACGTGGCCGTCGGGCCTGCGGCTCCAAGGGCAGCCCCAGTGCTCGAGCTGGATCATCTCCGCGGTGCAACGGGACACAAAAAACTCGACCACGTCCTGCTCACACAGCCAGTCGCCGCCCGAGACCGTGTCGTGGAAGTGGCAATCGAGGCTGTCGTCCGCGCGCACCACCCCGGCGGCGCCGCCTTCGGCCGCGACGGTATGGCTGCGCATCGGCACGACCTTGGATACCAGCGCGACCCGCAGACGCGGATCCCGCTCGCACGCGGCGATGGCCGCGCGCAGCCCGGCGCCGCCCCCGCCGATCACCACGACGTCCGTCTGGATGACCTGCATCTGAATCAGACCGTAATGCTCAAGAGCTGGTACAACCCGCCAAAAGACGTGGCCTTATGAAAGTCGGCGACGCGCGCGTTGTGCGGAAACCACTCGAAGATTTCGTGCTGCCAGAGGTCGAGGGCGTAGGGCTCCAGGGTACGGAGTACGCCGACCATCGGCCAATACAGGGGATTGAGGACGTGCGGACGATGGTAATCGACGATGACGAGGCGGCCGCCGGGCTTCACGACCCGCAGCGCTTCGGCGATGGTCGCGCGCCGCACCTCTTCCGGCTGCTCGTGAAGGAGGAAAAAAAGCAGCGCCCGGTCATAGCTCGACGACGCGAGCGGGAGCGCGGTGCTGTCGCCGTGGACCAGTTCGACGGCTGCTCCTCGCGGCAGCTTGCGCGCCAGGTTGTCGAGCTGGATGGGAAGCACGTCGACGACGTCGAACTGTGCGCCGTTTGCCACCCTCGCAGCGAGCCTGGTGGTGAGGTCTCCATAGACGCAGGCAATCTGCAGGGTCCGACCTTCGAGCCGCTCGCCGAGCGCGCCCAGGGCCGCATCGCGCAGCCGGCCGAAATTTCCCCACAGGATCAGGTTGACCAGCCACTCGCGCTCGAACAGGCGCACCGCGCGCGGATGAACATAGGCCCACCAGTAGGTCTCGGCGAGGTAGCCCGGCACCACTGGATCGCCGGGTAGGCACTGCGCGTCGGCTCTCATCTCACGGATCCTCCCTCTCGCGGCATGGGGCAGTACTCAATTAAACATGACCCCAAGCATGCGTCTTGACCTAGATCAAGCGGCAGGCGGTCTGACTCGTTATCCTGAGGCAACGTCGAACCGGTGAATGGGATGAAAACCGAGACATATCGCCCAGCGAGACACGGGCATTTGCACCCCGGTCGCAGCGGCGTGGTGAAAGCGTTACGCACGGTGCCGCGCCTGCCGCGGTTGTCCGGTTCGCAGGATCTAGAGATGTACTCCAGCCGGCTCGATGAGGCAGCGGAATACCAGAGCATCCTGCACGACTTCGAGTGCGTGCGCGACGAGGCGCTTGGCGCGGAACGCTACAGTTGAACCGGAACGAAGGGATGGACCAATGACGACGATAGCCTCCATCTGCAACCGGTCGGTCGCGTTCACGACACGGGAAACCACGGTGGCTGCGGCGGCCAAGCTCATGCGTCTCGGCCATATCGGCAGCTTGGTGGTGGTCGAGCAGATGAACGGCGGCAAGCGTATTCCTGTCGGCATCGTGACCGACCGCGACATCGTGGTCGAGGTCATCGCGACTGGCCTCGACCCGTCCGTAATTACGGTCGGCGACATCATGGAGAAGGAACTGGTGGTGGGGCGAGAGAGCGACAGCGTGCTCGAAACCCTGGAAATCATGCGTTTCAAAGGCGTGCGCCGCCTGCCGACCGTTGACGGGGAAGGGCAGCTGGTAGGCATCGTCACGGTGGACGACATCCTCGAGGTGCTGGCCGAGGAGCTGAACGAGTTGTCCAGGATCGTCTCGCGCGAACAGAAGCAAGAGGCGTTGGCGAGGAAATGAAGATGGTCGCTCTGTTGCAAATCACGGTGCGCGAAATGCGGCATTCGGACGCGGTCGAAGCTGCCATCCGGCGCAAAGTCGCTGCCCTCGAGCGCGTGCACGCCCGGATTACGGCCGTACGGGCCACGGTGGAAGCGCCGCACCACCACCATCATCATCAAGGCAATCTTTTCACGGTGAAGCTCGACATCACGCTGCCCGGCAGTGAAATCGTGGTCAACCGCGACCATGCCGAGGATGTCTACGTCGCTTTGCGCGATGCGTTCGAGGCGGCGCGGCGCCAGCTCATCGAGCATGCGGAGCGTGGACAGGGCGCCAACCGGCCGCGCCGCCCGCGGCGGGGCGCCAAGGTGGCGCAAGTTCTGTCCGATGAATGACACCTTCATCATCGTCGCCGACGCCAAGCGCGCACGGTTCTTCGCGGTCGAGCCGGGCGATGCGCCGCGCAACAAGTTTAAGCTCGTTGAGCGCGTGACGCTGGCCAATACCGATGTCGAAGGCGTGCGCAAGGGCGGCGCGGGCCGCGTCAAGACCGAACGCGTCAGCAACCGCCAGGCCGGCGACGTTCATCCCATCGAGGGGCGCAGGCAGCAGCACCGGCTCGAACTGGAACGGCGCTTCGGGCGGGAGATTACGCAGCAGGCCGTGACGCTGTCGCGGACCTGGAAGGGCGGAACCATCGTGCTGATTGCCGAGCCGCGCCTACTCGGCCTGATGCGCGAGCACCTGCGCGAAGCGCTCGACCCCGCCGTCGAGCTGAAGGAGCTTGCCAGGAACTACACGCAGCTCACCCCTTCCGAGTTGCAGCAGCATCTGGACCTGAAGAGCCTGGTGCCGGCGCGCCGCGGCGGAATCCAGTAGCCCGTCCGCATTCTGGCAGCCTGTCGGTCTTGGTGTAATCAACGGTGGGTGTGAATTTCAATTTAGCAGTGTGTCGCCCGCTGGCTCGGAGGATCGTGATGGTCGCGGCCTGCGGGACACTTTGTGGAACCCGACGACCGACACACTGCTAGGGGGTTCGGTATACTGGTGCCGTGACTTCCCGGAAACGAACGCGGCGGTTACCTGCTGGAACAGAGCGCGGCGGCGACGCATCGTGGTTCACCGCGATCGTCGAGTCCGCGATGGACGCCATCATCACGGTGGATGAGCGTCAGAACATCGTCGTGTTCAACGCGGCGGCGGAGCGGATCTTCCAGTGTCGGGCGGCCGAAGCGCTCGGCAGTCCGCTCGATCGCTTCATTCCGGAGCGCTTCCGCACCGCGCACTGCTCCCACGTCGAGCGCTTCGGCGCGACCGGCGCCACCGTTCGCCGCATGGGCAGCGAGATGGTGCTCTACGGCCTGCGCGCCGATGGCGAGGAATTCCCGATCGAAGCGTCAATTTCACAGGTGACGGTGAACGGCAAGAGGCTTTTTACCGTGGTCCTGCGCGACATTTCGACGCGCGTGAAGGCAGCGGAGGAAATCGCGCGCTCGCACCGGCAGTTGCAGGATCTCTACCAGCAGATGCACGAGGTGCGCGAGGCGGAGCGCGTGCGCATCGCTCGCGAGCTGCATGACGAGCTGGCGCAATGGCTCACCGCCCTGAAGATGGATGTGTCGTGGCTGGCCGGCCGGCTGCCGCGCGAGGACGACCGGATGCGGGAAAAGGTCGAGAGCATGAAGGGGATCGTGGATTCCACGGTCGTTGCGGTGCGCCGCATCGCGGCCGACCTGCGCCCCGCGATGCTCGACGATCTCGGGCTGGTGCCCGCCATCGAGCACCTGCTGCACGAATTCTCACGGCGCACCGGCATCGTGGTGGGGATGGACGCGAAAGCAAGCGAGGTCGAGTTCAGGGATCCGCTCACCACATCCGTCTATCGCATGATCCAGGAGGTGCTTACCAACGTCGCGCGCCACGCGCGGGCGACCGAGGTCAGGGTGGCGATCCACGTCGAAGGCGACGACATGACGGTGTCGGCACGCGATAACGGCATTGGCATCGGCGCCGCCCAGCTCAATAGTGGTAAATCTTTCGGTATCCTCGGCATCAAGGAGCGCGCCCGCACCCTCGGCGGCGGGGCGGACGTCTACAGCCCGGGGGACGGCGGCACGGTGGTGGAGATCAAGGTGCCGGTGAAGCAGTACCGCGGCACGAGGAAGCACACGTGATACGCGTGCTGCTCGCGGACGACCACGCGATCGTCAGGGCCGGCCTCAAGGAAATCCTCGCCGACACCGGGGACATCGAAGTGGCGGGCGAGGCTGCCAACGGCCAGGAAGTCCTGGCACGGGTGTCCGCGCAGGACTTCGATGTTGCCGTGCTCGACCTGTCCATGCCGGGGCGCAACGGCATCGAACTGATCAAGCTGGTCAAGGCCGAGAAGCCGAAATTGAGGATCCTGGTGCTCAGCATGCACAGCGAGGAGCAGTACGCGGTGCGGGCGCTGAAGGCGGGCGCGTCGGGATATCTCAGCAAGGAAAGCGCCGCGGACGAGCTGGTGGCGGCGATACGCCGCATCGCCGCCGGCGGCGCCTACGTGACGCCGGAAACCGCGGAGCGCCTGGCGCTCGGCGCCGCGCCGCGGGCGGAAGCCGCGGCGCACACGCTGCTCTCCGACCGCGAATTCCAGGTGTTCCGGATGATCGCCCGCGGTGCATCGGTCAGCGCGATCGCGCGCGAACTGTCGCTCAGCGTCAAGACCATCAGTACCCACAAGACCCGCATCATGGAGAAGATGGGCCTCGCCAACCAGGCCGAGCTTATCCGTTACGCGATCGAGCACCACCTGCTCGACTAGTCCGGCGGCCTTCTGCCTGATTCGAAGGCAGAAGGCAGACGGCTGACTCCCGCAGTGCGGGTTCAAGACCAGGTCATCCTTCCGCCTTCATCCTTCATCCTTCGGTGTAGGAATCGTCCTACACCCCTTCCCGCTTTCCTACACTCGGTTTCAGACTTGCGCCAATAGTGTGCCGTGCTCCGCGTCCGCATACTGCGGGCCATGGACTACGGCTACCTGGCGAGGCGCGATATGAAGGTCTTCGTGGTGGAGGACTCCGCCGCAGTGCGGGAGCGCCTCGTCGAGATGATTCAAGACGTCAAGGATATTGAAGTGGTGGGCGAGGCCGCGACCTATGACACCGCCGTGGCCGGCATCATCAAGACCCGGCCCGATGTGGCCGTCCTGGATATCAAGCTCGCCAACGAATCCGGCAGCGGCATCGATGCGCTGATCGAGGTCCGGAAGACGCTGCCGGGCATCCGGGCGATCATCCTCAGCAACTACTCGACGCCCCAGCACCTGAAGGCAAGCGCGGATGCCGGCGCCGAGTATTTTCTGGACAAGTCGATCGATTTCGAGCGCGTCCCAGAAATCCTCGAGCACATGAAAGTCGCAAGCGGAGCGCGCTGACCCCGAATTCGTTCACGTCTTAACCCGTTCGCATAGGAGACGATCATGAATTACGCCGCCACGCTGTGCAACCCGATACTGGTGATTCCTGCGAGAACTCGCAGCGCCACGGTGGTGCCTTTGTCAACGCATGCGAGGTCCGCGGTGGCCTGCTCGTTGTGCAGCCTGCAGGGCGTGTGCCTGCCGGGGGATCTCCAGGCCGCGGACGTCGAGCGCTTCGGCGATATCGCCACCACCAAGCGGCGCGTGGCGCGCGGGGAGTCCCTCTACCGCGCGGGGGATGCGTTCGATTGCCTCTATGCCGTGCGCAGCGGCGCGTTCAAGAGCGTGGGCGGCTCGCACAACGGCGATGAGAAAGTCACCGGTTTCCATATTTCCGGCGAGCTGCTCGGGCTCGAGGCGATCAGCGCGGGGCGCCACGGTTACAGCGCTGTCGCGCTGGAGGACAGCGAGGTCTGCGCGATCCCGTTCGCCGCGCTGGAAAAGATGGCGTCGGTGATGCCGGCCCTGCAGCACAAGCTGTTCCGGGTGCTCTCCGGTGACATCTCCCGCGACCAGGGACTGATGCTGCTGCTCGGCAGCATGAGCGCCGAGCAGCGCCTGGCGGCGTTCCTGCTGTCCCTGTCGCGCCGCTACCAGCGCCTCGGCTTCGCGGCGAGCCGCTTCGTGCTGCGGATGACGCGCGAGGAGATCGGGAATTACCTCGGGCTGACCCTGGAAACGGTGAGCCGGCTCCTGTCGCGGTTCCATCGCGAGGGACTGCTTGCCGTGCAGCAGCGCGACGTCGAGATCCGGGACGCCGCGGCCCTCAGGGCAATGGTCGGGCACTGGTAGCGGACAGCGCCCAGCCGTCAGCCGCCAGCTGTCAGCCGTCAGCCGCCAGCAGTCAGCAGTCAGCCGTCAGCAGTCAGCCGTCAGCCGTGAGCCATCCGCCTGAAGGGGAACGTGCCTGAAGCTAAAAGCTGAACGCTGGGAGCTGACAACTGACAGCTGACAGCTTTCTTTCAGCGGCAGACCAGCATCGGTACCTTGGCAAGAGCCAGCACCATATTGGTCTGGCTGCCCAGCAACAGCCGCGAGATGCCGCGGCGCCCGTGAGAGGCCATGACGATGAGGTCGCAGCGGTTGCGCCGCGCCGCCTTGATGATTTCCATCTGCGGAAAGCTGCTCTGCTTGAAGAGGGTCTTGCACGGCACACCAGCCGCGGCGGCGGCCTTTCTGACTGCCCCGAGGTGTCGTGCGGCGATCTTCCTGACGCTCGCCGCGAACTGCCGGGGTGAGATGAAGCCGGCCGGCACGGATTGGTCATAGGCGTACAGGGTCGGCTGCCAGACCGGACCGACCCAGAGACCGGTCACCCGGGCTTTCTGCTCCTTCGCGAGCCGCATCGCGCGCTTGACGGCGCGCCGCGACCTGGCCGAACCGTCGGTCGGCACCAGGATGTTCTTGAACATGGGCGATGCTCTCGTCTGTCCGGTCAATAAATCGGCGGTTTCCTACAACAGCCCACGCTCGGCGAACGACATCGCTGCCCCCGGGCTACCTCACGACCAGCACGGGAATCTTGGTGTGCGTGAGCACCTTCACCGTTTCGCTGCCGAGCAGCACGGCATCGAGGCCCTTGCGCCCGTGCGAGGCCATCATGATCAGGTCACACTTGCGCGCTTCGGCGCTGTTGATGATCTCCTCGTAAGGGTGGTCCCCAACGACGACCAGACCGTCACATTCGACGCCGTTCGCTTTGGCGCGCTTCGTGAGTGCGGAGATCATCTTCTGGGCGATCTCCGTGGCTTCCTCTTCGTGCTCCTTTTCGATTTTGGTGTGCACCGACCTGGGTGTCGCCCACGGCTGAAAGTGCAGGTGAAAGTGAGATACCACGTGGATCGCAGTCACTTTCGCCCCGATGGACTTGGCAAAGGCGATGCACTCCTTCTCTGCCTTGCGAGCCAGCTCGGTACCGTCAACGGGCAGCATGATGTGCTTGTAGTACATGGCGGGCCCTATCTTAGGTGAATACGGAGGTTGTCCGAACAAGTTGGAACGGCATTAGCGGCAGACCATTACCGGTATGGTGCTGTGCGCCAGCACCTTGCTGGTCTGGCTGCCCAGCAGCAGCCGCGAAATGCCGCGGCGGCCGTGAGAGGCCATGTAGATCAGGTCGCATTTCCTGCGCCGGGCCGTGCGCACGATCTCGTCGTACGGGAAATCGCTCAGGGTGTGCAGCGTTTCGCAGCGCACCCCGGCGGACGCTGCGGCGGTTTCGATTGCTTTGAGGTGCCCGCGTGCGATGGTGCGGGTTCGCTCCTCGTACTGCCGCGGTGAGACGAAATTGAACATGGCCCCGTCCTCGATCACCCGCGAGTTGTACACGGGCGCGACGTAGAGCCCGGTCACGCGCGCCTTCTGTTCCTTCGCGAAGCGCACGGCCTGCTTGATGGCGCGGCGCGACAGCGGGGAGCCGTCGGTCGGCACGAGTATGTTCCTGAACATTTCCGGTCTCCTTGTTACAGGTGGTGATTTCCAGCACGGGCACTAACCTCTACACAATCTATGCCGCTGCCGGGCGCGCGTACTGATGCAGATCAATCTGCCACGGCAGTGGCGGGCGGCTGGTAGGCGACGCATTTTTCGCATACCGTGCCGCTGACGTCCTTCTTGAGATGCGCCGCGCGGAGCTTCACGAACGTCTCGGAGTTCCACGCATCCATGAACGGCTGCCGGTTGAGGTCGCCCATCGTCCAGTGGGCGGTGGCGTCGAAGCAGCACGCCGAGAGCTTGCCCTCGGCGGTCACGTGGCCTTCCGTGAAAGCGGACCAGCACGGCAGCGGCTCGCGCAGGGCGCCGACGCGCCCCTGGTTGCCGGCGGTCGGCCGGTAACCCAGCTCTTCCTCGCGCCGGGTGGCGAAGGCGCCCATGGAATAGAGCGGCAGCCAGTAATGCTGGTCCACGTACGGGGTTACGCGCTCGGCGAGCAGCCGTTCCATTTTCTGCTGCTGCTCGCCGTCGTAGCGGATCGAGGAGGCGTAGAGCCCGGTCCGGTAACCGCCGCGCCGCCGCGTTTCCCAGGCCGCCTTGATGTTGTCGAGCGCGCGGCGGAAGAGCCGGGGCGCCACGCCCATGATCTTTTCGAACTGCGCCTCGTCGGCCGCGTTCACCGACCACTTCAGCGAATCGAGCCCGGCCTTCATGCACTCCTCGACCGCTTCGGGGAAGGACATCGAGGCGTTCGAGGTGAGAAACACGTAGGGCATGCCGATGTCGCGCTTCAGCCAGGTGATGCAGTCCACCAGCAGGCGCGGGTTCATGAACGACTCGCCGAGGTAGAACACGCCGATCTCCTTGACGCCGGCGTCGCGCATCTCGCGCGTGATGCGCTTGAACAGCCCGAAATCCATGTCCCACTTCGGCTGCACCTCGCGGGTACGCAGCGCGCAAAAGCCGCAGCGGTAGTTGCAGCGCGGCGAGACTTCGATCTTCACGCTGCGCGGCGCGGGCGGCGCCGCCTTCAGGTACTGGGGCGGAATTCGCGTCGTGGCATCGATCCTGTCGGTGATGGTCTGCATGAAGCTTCCCTGAAAGACGCCAAAGTAAGCCTATATACGACAGCCCGTTCGCGGATTGATATAGATCAAACTCGGCTCTGCAACGGCTCTCTATCATTAAAGGGAGCCTTGAAATGTCAGATGGCCGATCAGAACGGAGACCTATATGAAGACAGCCTGGACTGCAGCATGCGTTGTGGCGTGGTTAGCCGGGGCGAACGGCGTCGGCTTGGCGCAGGACGCGACCTACCGTAAGGACATCAAGCCCCTGTTCGACGCAAAGTGCGTGAGCTGCCACGGCGCCGCGTCGCCCACCCTCGGGGAATTTCTGGAAAACCCGAAGAAGTTCGAAGCGACGATGAAGGGTCCGCGCATGGACTCGTATGCCGACATGGTCATGTTAGTCGGCTGGCCGGATACCGGGGCGGTGATGCGCCGGCTCGACGACGGCAAGAGCGCGGGTGGCAAGCCCGGCAACATGTACCAGTACCTCGGCGCGACGGACGAGGAGCGCCAGAAGAACCTGCAGACCTTCAAGTCGTGGGTGGGCCCGGAGGGGTGGATTCTGAAGCGCTGGAACGCGCGGGGCAATATTCCCGGGATCACCAAGGAAGAGCTGGACAAGATACAAGTGAAATACTGATAGGCGCCATCTATCTGCAGCAGGATTGCCTTCGACCGAAGGAGGTGATGATGGTGGTTCGCACCCAAAAACGCGGCAAGACGGCGCCCGCCACCGGGCCCAGGCACAATCTGCACCCGGAAGTGACCGTTAATGACGAACAACGCTGGCATCTCATCGAGTGCTGCGCATTCTTCCGTGCCGGGCAGTTCCGGGACGTTGAGCCGGGCCGCTGCCGCCGGCAGGACGTTCAAGCAGCGACAGCGGACATTGATGCGGTCATCAGGCCCGTGCGCAAGCGGACCGGAAAATGAAGGCGCGCTGATCGAGAACGCGCGCCGCCACCTCGCGCGTTGGCGAGGGATGGCACGGATGAGCGGCGGCATTCTCGCCGCCAACCAGCCGATGCTGGCGCTCGTGGCGAGCCTCGATTTCATGGTCGATGGGTCCTCTGGCGAGCCAGGGGTGGGGCGCGTGACATTGGCGCTCGGGTAGCGCCGCCGGGCAGCGAAACACCGCGTTCCTGATCGCCTTTGAAGAGAGCCGAGTGATCGCTGCAGACTACCCGGGCCT
>CAZCGD010000166.1:0-5162 GCA_964498105.1 uncultured Streptomycetaceae bacterium | reverse complement strand
ATCATCAACAGCCACGTCACGCTGCACTCGCGCACCGATTTCACCGATCACGCCGACCCGGCGCGGAAGCGGCTCCTGTTCCGGTTGTGGCTCGCTCCGCCGGACGGCGAGCGGCTGCCGGAAAGCTGGCGCGTACTCTACAAGGCCGTCGAGCCCGGCACCGTGCGCGGTGGCATCATCGGGCAGCACCACGACGAGCGCTGCAAGGCATTCGAGCGACGGCAGGCGCGCGCGCTCGGCATGCGCCATCCCGAAGGATGAAGGCAAAAGGCAAAAGGCAAAAGGCGAAAGGCAAAAGGCGAAAGGCGAAAGGCGAAAGGCGAAAGGATAAGGTGAAGGAAACCCGTTAGGCAGTGCTCTTATTTGTATTGCCTTTTGCCTTTTGCCTTTCGCGCTATTGCACCTTCATCCCGATCTGCTTGATGAGCGGGGCCAGCTCGGCGTATTCGTCGCGCTGCATCTTGTCGAAGTGCTCGGGCGTGCCGAAGCCGGGCACCGCACCCTGCTGCACGATCTTCTCGCGCGTCGCCGGCTCCTGTAGCACCTTCACCGAGTCGGCATTGATGCGGAGAACAAGCTGCCGCGGCAGCGCGCGCGGCGCGATGAGGCCGAACCAAGATTCCGAGCGGTACTCGCCGAAGCCCGCTTCCGCGCTGGTCGGCACCTCCGGCAGGGACTCCGCCCGCTTCGGGGAAGCGACCGCCAGCGCTCTCAATGTGCCCGCCTTCAGCATGCCCACGATCGCGGGCAGCGGATAGACGTAGTAGTGAATGGTGCCGGCGATCAGCGCGCTGCGGCTGTCGGCGCCGATCCGGAACGGCACGTGCACGACATCGATCTTCGCTTTCGATGCGAACAGCGCGCCGGCGAGGTGCGAGGAACTGCCCACCCCGGCCGAGCCGTAATTCAGCGCGCCGGGCTTGGCGTTGGCGAGCGCGATCAACTCCGGGATCGTCTTCACGGTCACGGTCCTGGCGAGCACGATCACGTTTGAGTTCGAGGCGACGAAGGAGATCGCCGTGAAGTCCTTGAGCGGGTCGTACGGCTTGTCCTCGCGCAACAGCGCGTTCGACAGGTGCGGTTGCCCGACCATGGCGAGCGTGTAGCCGTCGGGCGCGGCCTGGCGCGTCAACTCGCTGCCGATCAACCCGCCCGCGCCCGGCCGGTTGTCGATGACGACTTGCTGGCCCCAGATTTCGCTCAACCGCTGGCCGACGATGCGCCCGAGGACATCGCTCGCCGCGCCCGGCGTGAACGGCACGATCATGCGCACCGGTTTCGACGGCCATTTGCCCTGCGCCGACGCCGCGCCCGGCGCCAGCGCGAGAGCGAGAGCGAGCGATACGACCGTGATGCTGAGCATTGCTTTCATAGTCTCCTCCGTGATTGCCGCGATTCGTGAGTCGTGATTCGACCTCTTCCGCCTTCATCATTCATCATTCATCATTCATCATTCGACCTTTAGTGAGGGTGCCCGCCCTTCCCGGCCCTCCCGCCGGATGCTGTAGTAGGTGCCGGCGAAGATCACCCCGGCCCCCAGCAGGATCGGCAACTCGAGCGGCTCCCCGTAGAACATCATACCGACTACCGCGATCAGCGGCAGCCGCAGAAAGTCGATGGGCACCATCAGCGTGGCGTCGGCGATGCGGAACGACCGGGTGATGCAGTAGTGGGCCGCGAGCCCGGTGACGCCGGTCGCGACGATCCACGGCAGGTCGGCCATGCCGGGAGCGACCCAGCCCGGCAGCGCCGGCGCCAGGCTGACCGTCACCTGGATCGCCGACATGTAGAACAGGATGGCCAGCGGGGAGTCTTCCCGGGCGAGGCGCTTGGTCGCGATCATGGTCGCGGCAAAGGCCAGCGACCCGCCGAGCATCACCCACGCCGCGGGCGGCACCGGCGCGAAGCCGGGTTTCAGGATAATGAAGATGCCGGCGAGACCCAGCACCAGCATGACGACGCGGCCGCGGTTCAGGCGCTCGCCCAGGATCAGCACGGCGAGCACCGCGGTCCACACCGGCATGGTGAACTCGATCGCGAACACGGTGGCGAGCGGCAGCAACGAGAGGGCGTAGATCCAGGCGTACTGGCCGCCCATCTGCAGCATGCTGCGCGCCGCGTGCAGCCCGAAGCGCTGCGTGCGCAGCACCCGCAAGCCGAAGTACGGCAGGATGGCGAGCACCAGCACGAGCGAGACCAGGCTGCGCAGGAACAGGATCTCGAAGGCGCCCAGGGTGCGCAGCAGCTCGCGCACCGCGACCGCCATGATGCAGAACGACAGCAGCGCGCCGCCCATCCACAAGGCGCCGCGCACGGCGGCGGGCGTGGCGCGCGGTCCGCTCGCCGTGGTCACTCCTGCGCCGCCCGCATCAGTTCGACGAGCGCCAGCGTCGCTTCGCCCGCGGCGAGGAGTTCCGGCCGGGCGGTATCTCGCTTCATCCTAAAAACTGCAATTCAGCCACAGAGGTCACAGTGAACACCGAGCAAGAAACTAAAACCAGCAGGAATCACAGATGAACACAGATTATTTAAGCCAAAGACCTGGTTAGCACGTGGTTTTATCCGTGTGTATCTGTTTATCTGCGGTTCAATTCTAATTTTTCTTAGCGCCTTGGCGTCTTGGCGGCTCAATTATTGTTTTTGCTTTTCTCTGTGTCCTCTGTGTTCTCTATGGCACACGTTTTTCCAGGTTCATCAGTCGGCCTGGATCTTCGCGATCGCGATGATCTTCGCGTACCTCGCCACCTCGCGCTGAAAGAATATGGCGAGCTCCTCCGGCGTGCTGCCGACCGGCTCGGCGCCATCCTTGATGAGGTAATCCCGCACTTCCGGCAGCGCCAGCGCCTTCACCGTCTCGCCGTGCAGCCGCGCGAGGATCTCCCGCGGCGTGCCGGCGGGCACGAACATCGCGTACCACTGGTCGCACTCAACGCCGGGATAGATCGAGGCGAGCGTCGGCAGCTCAGGCAGGATGGACGAGCGCTTCGCCGTGGTCACCGCGAGCGGCCGCATCTTGCCGTTGCGGATGTGCGGGATGCTCGACAGCACCGACGTGAAGCGAAAATCCGTTTCCCCCGACAGCATGGCGATCAACGCCGAACCGCCGCCGCGGTAGTGGATGTGCGTGACCTCGATACCCGCGGCCTGCTTCAGCATCTCGACCGCGAGATGGCTGGTGGTCCCGGCGCCGTTGGTGGCGGCGTTCATGCTGCCCGGGCGCTTTTTCGCCAGCGCGACCAGCTCCTGCGGCGATCGCGCCGGCACGCTGGGATGGACAGCGAGCAACAGCGGCACCGAGGTGAGCTGGCTCACGGGCGCCAGGTCCCGGACGGGATCGAACGCGAGTTTCTGGTGCAGGCTCACGTTGACGGAGAGCGACGCCGTGGTGACCAGGATGTTGTAGCCATCGGGGGCGCTCCTGGCGACGATCTCGGCGCCGATCAGCCCGCCGGCACCGGCCCGGTTCTCCGCGATAAAGGTCTGGCCCAGGGTCTCGGTGAAGCGCTTCGCCAACAGCCGGCCCATGATGTCCGTGCCGCCGCCGGGGGGGAACGGCATCACGATGCGCACCGTCTTCGCCGGCCAGGCCTGCGCGCCAGCATCCGGCGCGCACACTAGCGCTGCCGCCATCACAATAATTATTCGAATATTCGTAACCGTTCACCCTAGAAACTGCAATTCAGCCACAGAGATCACAGAGAACACAGAAAAAAACCAAACCGCCAGGAAACGACAGAAGAATTATTTGAACCGCCAAGACGCCAAGAGAAGCAAATTAAAATGAGATCCAAATCAAACCCGATCGAACCGCCGAGATAGGGAGAGAACCGTCAAGACTGAAATTGCGCCAACGACTATTGTTGCTGTTTTTGATTCTCTCGGCGGCTCAGCGGTTCAATTATAGTCTTTGTCTTTCTTGGCGGCCTTGGCGTCTTGGCGGTTCAATTATTGTTCGGCCTTTCTCTGTGAACTGTGTGTTCTCTGTGGCAAAAAGCTCTTTTAGGTTCATGAGGCCTTGCGCTGCTGCTGCTCCCCGCCGCGCAGCGCGCCGAGTAGCGCGAGCGCGCGCCCCATGGAAAATTCGACGGTCTTACGATGGTACGCCTTGGTGTTGTCCTTCATCATGTAGCCGTGGAGCACGCCCGGGAATATGTGCACCTCCACGTTCTTCATGCGCGACGGCACGCCGCGATAGGCCTCCTGCACTTCGGGGGGCGCCGCGTGGTCCTGGTCGCCCCAGATGATGCAGACCGGCTGCGTGACGCCGTCGAGGTCCTTGAGATAATCCTTCAACTGCGTGCCATGGCAGGAAATGCCGGCGGCGTAGCCGAGGCGCTTCGGGCCGAGGATCGCGTACGGGCCGCCGTAGCAGAAGCCCATCGCCGCGGCGCGCCCATTGAACTGCGGGTGCCGGCGCAGCTCGGCGAGGGTATCCGCCATGTCGGCTTCTCCCGCCCTGATTTTCTCGAGGCGCGGTTGCGAGCGCTGCCTGGTGCGATCGTCGTCGCGGCCCAGCGGGCCCGGGACCGAGCGCCAGAACAGGTCGGGCGCCGCCGCGAGGTAGCCGGCCGCGGCGAACTCGTCGGCGATCGCGCGGATGTCCTTGTCCACGCCGTGCACCGCGGAAGCGAGCACGATGGCGGGAACCTTGCCCGGGGCGTCGGGCGTGGCCAGGTAGCAGTCGAACTCTCCGCCCGCTTGCGCGCGTACTTTGATGTCCTTGCGTTGCATCCTATTTCTCCTCTTGGGTTCTAGTCCGTGTGATTCCGTGTGATTCCGTGGCTGATTTTCAGCGAACTAGCGGCTCAGGACACTAAAGCTTGATGCCGAGCAGCTTCGCCGCCGTGCCGCTCAACATCGCGATCTTTTCCTTGTCGGTAAAGCCGCGCGCCTTGAGAATGTGGTCCACCGACTCGGACTGCCAGGGAATCGGGTGATCGGTGCCGATGACGAGCCGGTCCGAGCCGACTTCCGCCGCCAGGTGCCGCAACGCCTCGTTGGTGAACACCAGCGTGTCGTAGTACATCTGCCGCAGGTACTCGGTCGGCTTCTTCTTCAGCTTGACGCCGGTGTCCATATCCGGCGCGACGCGCAGGCAATTGTCCGAGCGCGGCGCGTACGACGGCAGGAAGCCGCCGCCGTGGGCCGAGCAGATCTTCAGT
>CAZCGD010000165.1:0-25958 GCA_964498105.1 uncultured Streptomycetaceae bacterium | reverse complement strand
AACCGGCGAGCTATTGACTGGAGTGCATCACTGAGAGAAAGTCACACACGTCCTGCCTCACGAGCAGTGGACCGCCATGGCCTGAAACCATGGACCGCCTTGCCGTGAAACGTTGGCCTTCCTTGCGCGAAATACGCACCGTCATCCCGGCGAACTTCGCTTTCCAGTTGTAAAACGTCGCCTCCGAGATCCCGTGCCCTCGGCACAGCTCCTTCGTCTTCGCCCCGGCCTCCGCCTCTCGAAACACCCCAATGATCTGTTCTTGCGAAAACCTCTTCGCCTTCATGGTCTGCTCCTGCTGAAGCAGACTCTAGCCCCGTCAGGGACTAAACTCAGGTGTCAGGTCGAGCTGACGAATGAGACAAGCCATGTTTTCCGTTGTTATTCCAATGTACAACGCGGAAGCGTTTATTAGACGAAGTGTCGATTCGGTTCTGTCGCAGACTGAGCCGGACTATGAATTAGTCGTCATCGATGATGGGTCGACAGACAGTAGTCTGTCCATCGTTTCGTCATATCAAGACGACCGACTAAAAGTTGTTGAGCAAGAGAATAGAGGAGCGGGTTCGGCGCGCAATAGGGGAATTGCCGAGGCATCTGGTGGGTGGATTGCATTCTTGGATGCCGATGACATGTGGAGAAACGATCATCTTCAGGAACTCAGCATATTGATTCGGGAGTTTGGCGACGCCGGACTAGTTTCGACCAGAACGATCGAGGTAGACACTGGGAAAGTGCCAGTCGAGCCGCCACGTAGACGGAATTGGAAAAGAAGGAAAGTTGATTACTTTAGAAAGGCGGCGGTGACGCCGCTTTTTGTACATTCGTCTTCCGTTGCTATCAAGCGTGCGGTATTTGACAACGTCGGATATTTCAGCAATTTCCGTCAGGGTGAGGACGAGGAGTTTTGGGTACGCGTCTGTTTGGCCCATCCTTGTGCAGTTTCCGACAAGCCAACCTCATTGTACTGTCGAGGAACCGGCGGAACCATGGAACAAATGTGGGACAAGCACATCAAGGAGAAACGCTCAACTAATACGGTGAGACACATTGGCCCCGCCGTTTCTTATCTGGTCGATGCGCTAGAGGCTGGAAACGTTTGTGAGGACTTTCGAGATAGTATCGCGATCTTTATCAACTCACGCATTACAACAGAGTTAAGGATATTGTTATACAGCGGCAGGCTGGAGCAAATACCGACAGTCGGCGGTTTCTATATGCCACCGCTCCTCTTTAGGCACCGAGTATGGAAAGCCATCGCTCGGCAGCCTCGTAGCATTTTGAGGTGCATATATAGGGTTAGAAGTGTTCTGCGCTTCTTATATCGATTTTTAGCCAACAAAGCTAACTGATTTCTGGCCGTGATGTTCCGACGCCAGCTAGTGATTGAAGTATAACTATCTTGTCGACGTCCGATTCCTTGTAAGCGTACTCAACAGCGCTTGCCAATGACCAAGATCGAAGTAAGAGGTAGCTCCAGCGGCTAAGACAGCGGGATGAGTGGCAACTCTGCCATTATCGAGCGAGGATTTCGCTTTAGACGAAGGACACCCATGACCAAGAGAACGCGTCGCATTCAGTCTGGTATTCAATGCAAAGGTGGCGTTATCGCTGCTCAATGGTGGTGCCACTGAAGAGCTTGCACGCGAGAATCCGCGAGCACACTGACTCTGACCAATATTAAAGCGGGACTCACCCCTGGCCATGAGCATGAATCAGATTGACAAGTTGGCAATATGAAACAGCTCGTACGAAAGATGATCAATAGGTTTGGTTTTGATCTGGTCAAGATCAGGAATATCCACGATAACTTGTCAAGACACCTTTGGAATGTACTTGTTGCCAAGAACATTGAATGTGTAATTGATGTGGGGGCCAATTCTGGACAATACGGCCAATTCTTGAGGAAGTTGGGTTATGAAGGGTACATAGTGTCGTTCGAACCTGTGGCTTCCGTATTTAGCCTCTTGAAACAGAAGTGCGCCGGGGATGCCAAGTGGTCTTGTGCGCAACTTGCGCTGGGCGACAAGAGTCAAGAGAGAGTTATAAACGTGTACAAGAGTACGGAGTTTTCTTCATTCCTGAACGCCAATGAATATTCGAAAGACATATGGAATTCACTAAAGGACGAGGCTACGCATGAATGCGTTAAGGTAGTGCGCCTTGATGACGTTTACGACGAGTTGATTGGGTATTTGGGTTGCACCAAGCACATGCTGAAACTCGATACACAAGGATATGACAAGTGGACTTGCCCCGTTTCCGTGGACGGGTTGTCGTCGCAGTCTAAGCCGCCTTCTGGGTGAGCTGCCTCCTTTCGAAGTTGACGGGTGACAAGTAGCCGATGGAGGAATGACGTCGATGTGGGTTGTACCAGCCTTCGAGCCATTCGAACACCGCCATTTTCGCTTCGGCCTGGGTCTTGAAGCGGCGGCGGTTGAGCACTTCGCGCTCCAGGGTGGCGAAGAAGCTTTCCGCCATCGCGTTGTCGTAGGCATCGCCGACCGAGCCCATCGAGGGCATGACGTTCATCTCCTGACAGCGCTTGCCGAACGCGTAGCTGGTGTACTGACAGCCATGATCGCTGTGATGCACCACCTGCCGTGGTCGGCGCTGCGCCAACGCCGCATTGAGCGCCGTCAGCACCAGCTCGGTGCGCAGATGCGACTCGATGGCCCAGCCGATGACCTTGCGCGACCACACATCGAGCACCACCGCGAGATACAGGAAGCCGGACCAGGTCGGGATGTAGGTGATATCCGCCACCCACAACTGATCGGGACCGTCGGCCTTGAACTGGCGATCCACCAGATCGGTCATCACGGCGTTGGCCGCATCGCTGACCGTGGTGCGCACGAAGCGCTGCGGCATCACGCCTTTGAGGCCCGCGGCGCGCATCAGCCGCGCCACGCGCTTCTTGCCAACGAAGATCTGGTGATCGTCGGCCAGCTCGGCGTGGATGTTCGGCGCGCCATACGCACCCCGCGAACGACGATGGATCGCGTGGATCCTCGCCGTCAGTCCGATGTCCGCGCGCGCACGCGCCGACAACGGCCGTTCATCCCAGGCATAGAAGCCACTCGCGGAGACCTTGAGCATGCGGCACATGACCCGTACCGGGTGGGTGGCCTGGTTCGCCTTCACGAATCCGAAGAGCGCTTCGGTGTCGCGGGCTTCTCGTTCGCAAACCAGGCCGCGGCTTTTGAGAGGATCTCGCGCTCCTCGCGCAAGCGCCGGTTCTCACGCCGTAACTGCGTCAGCTCCTGCCGCTCCGCCGTGGTCAGACCGCCATCGCCGGTGCCGGCATCACGGGCCGCTCGCTTCACCCAAAGCGCGATGGTCCAGGCCGAGGGGCCAAACTCACGTGACAGCTCCGCCGGGCTACGCCCGACCCGCACCAACTCGACCATCTGGCGCCGAAACTCCGGCGCATATCGGTTCTGTTTGTTCGCCATTGCAGACTCCTCCGTACCAAACGATGAAGAGTCCACGAAAGCGGGTCAAGTCCACAAGTTTGCTTTTGACGGCTCGCGAGCTTCTCTCAAGCACATCTCAGTTCTCCAGTCCGAGTTGTCCCTGATTCCAATCTATGAGCAGATGAACGATGTCCATGACGTCCTAAAAGCATTTCATGATAGTGGCTTCTTCATTAGTGGTATGTACCCAATCAATCGCGATGCGTCATTGGCCGTGATTGAATTTGATTGCGTCCTGGTGAAAAGGTAAAGCGCGAGCGCGCCTTGCCGCCAGCGATTGTCAAGAGCCGATTCCCCAAGATAGCAGGTGAGGTAGGCCGCGGCTTCGTAGGCGTGGAAACCAATTAGTAGGGCGATCGAATTGCCACACCACATCATGTTGGTGACAAACAAACTGCAGAATTGTCCCGCTGGCGGGCGTGAGCTGTTGTGCAAGTTGCACCATGATGCGCTAACGGAGATTGCTGATGAGCGATTAATGCTCCTTGAGCTGCGGAAGCAGCGTCTGCAGGGCTTGGGGTCACTTATAAATGCCTTTAGGGGCCATATTGATGGATTGAACGAAACTGTTATCGATGAGGCAATTCAGAGGATACGGGCGTCATCGGTAGGTCAGGTGTTTGTAGATGGCTCGAACCTCGGTGGCCTTGTCAAAGCTGTCAAGCGCAAAATGCCAGATGTCGAAGTCAGCACGCTCTTCCATAACGTGGAGGCGAGATTCTTCCTCGGGTCGCTGCGGCAGGCCAAGACGCCACGCGCTTTGGCGGTTCTGCTGGCGAACTACATTGCTGAACGCAAGGCGGTGGTCTTCAGCGACAAGATTATTTGTTTAAGTGAGCGGGATAGTCGTCTGCTGCTGAAACTCTACGGCCGGGCGGCAACACATATATCGGCGATGGCCATTCGAGACACAATGCCGGATGACTTTCGTCAGGCACCCGCTGCTTCACCAGAGAAGTTCGCATTATTCGTTGGAGGCGGCTTTTATGCCAACCGAGCCGGCATAGCTTGGTTTGTAAGACATGTGGTACCACGAATCGATATCAAGACCTGCATAGTTGGTCGTGGTTTGGATGATCTCAAACCGCTATTGGAGCGGAACGGCAACGTGATGGTTGTTGGTACTGCAGCCAGCATGGCCGAGTGGTACCGGAATGCACACTTTGTGGTCGCGCCGATCTTCGATGGATCTGGAATGAAAACCAAGGTCGCTGAGGCGCTAATGTTCGGCAAGAAGATCATCGGTACGCCCGAAGCATTTTCGGGTTACGAGGCCGTTGCTAAACGTGCGGGTTGGGTATGCGCGACGGCCGACGAGTTTGTTGCCGCGATCGAGAACGCAAAGAAAACGATTGTCACATCGTTCGATCCTGATATGCGCGCACTCTACGAAGATAGATATTCGTATCCCGCGGCTAGGTCGCGCCTTTCTAGAATCCTTTGCCCTGAAACTGCCTGTTCAGATCTTTCCGCTTCACCACCGGCACAGGATCTAAGCGGCGGCTAGTGCAATGAAGATAAGCGTTGTTACACCGCGCTTCGCGATTGCAGGCGTTCCCCTTGCGCAACTCCGGTTGGCTCGCGCTCTCGCAAGAAAGGGGCATGACGTGGACTTGGTGATAGGCTTCGTCGATCCCGCGTACCAGGTCCCTGAAGTTGCCGGGGTAAAGGTGTTTCGCTGGGACCACCGGAAAGTACGAGCGATGTTCTTGCCCCTCGTACGGTATCTCCGCAGAGCCAAGCCGGACGTTGTGTTCGCCGCTGAAGACCATCTGAGCGCCATCGTGATGTTGGCAGCAATTGCTACCGGCTCCAAGGCGAAGATCAGTTGCTCGTCGCGCGTGACGCCATTCGATACGTACTCGAACGTTCCTTTTACGAAGCGTTGGTTCCTAAAGCAAATCATGCGCGCGGTCATGTGGCGGGCGGATGCATTGACCTGCGTGTCAAAAGACATGGTTGAGCAATACCGGCGCACTTTTCAGTCGCCGCCTCATGTCTGCGTATACAACATAGCGGACGACGTGACTTCACGCATGAGAATGACGGAGTCGGTGCAACACGAGTGGTTCCTTCACAAGGACTGCCCGGTACTTGTTGCGGCAGGCAGGTTGGCGCCGTGGAAGGGCTTCGCAGACCTGATTTGTGCGATGAAAGAGCTTTCCAAGAAGAGACATACTCGGTTGCTAATACTTGGGGACGGACCCCTTCGGCTCGAACTTGAGGCCTTAGTGGTCAAGCTCGGCTTGACGGACGTCGTTTCATTGCAGGGCTATGTCGAGAACCCGCTCAAGTTCTTCTCGCGTGCCGATGTCTTCGTGCTGTCTTCCCATGTCGAGGGCCTACCAAATGTACTGGTCGAGGCGATGATGTGCGGGTGCACGCCGGTATCGACCGATTGTCCGACCGGTCCCCGGGAAGTCCTGCAGGATGGAAAATATGGCTACCTTGTACCTATACGTGATCCAGAGGCCATGGCATCGGGGATCGAACGGGCGCTGGATCGACCGATTCCAAAGAATCTCCTCGCTGAAGCCGTGCGACCCTTTGCAGCGGAGGCGGTGCTCGAAAGGCATTTCCAGGTGTTGGGCTTGACCGGCGTTGAAGCTGACTCAGTCCGATTTAAATAGAAAACGTCCAGCTATGCAAAACAGTACCAAGAGGATTTTTGTCGTTGGTATCGCTCGTAGTGGAACAACCTTGTTGCAGCGGCTACTGTCTTCACATAGTCAGATCGAAGGTGTAAACGAAACTTTCGTTTTTCAAAAAGTACATTTCGAGACCAAGAGTGTGGAAGAAACTGTTGCAGAGGTTGCTCGGACTAATGAAGAGCGCGATATTGTCCTATCGTACATTCAAGAACAACCCAAACCAATTCAAGAAATCAAAGAGCCGGCGGAATTCCTTGATCTTTATTGCAGGGCTCTCATGGATAACAGGCAAAAGAACGGATATGTGGAGAAATCAGGGATCCATTCCTTCTTTGTTCCATACATCTTCGCGCATATCCCAAATGCACATGTGATCGGTATTTTTCGCGACCCACGCGCGATAATGGCATCGCGTGTGAATACTAAAACGATTAGCCGCGGAAAACGCTTCAAACTTCCGAAGCGAGTGCAATTCGTTCTCAATCTGTCCGAACTTCTATTCACCTACAGGCGTCTTGATCAAACGTTACGAAATTCACAAGACAACAATAAGCGGATCATGATTCTGTCATACGAGCAGCTGGTAGAGAATCAAGGAGACATGCTCAAAGCAATATTTGCGCATCTAGGCCTTCCCTATGAGCCGGTGCACGAAAATATCGCTCCAAGTGACGTCCGTGATGAAGCCCTAAATATTTCAGGACAAATGAACTCATCATTTGGCACACATGACAGTCAAACTATTGTGACAACTTCGGTTCGGAATTGGGAAGGTCGATTGGACCCGTGGCAGATTGAATTTACTGAGGATGCACTTGCTCGACTCAAATTACCATTGATCGAGAAACTCTATCCGCATTTAAGGACGCAAAAAAAATTCCAATGGGGGAGCGCAGTACTTGAGTGGTTCTCGATTCTTGACTATGCGCTCTTTAGGAAAAGGAATATCGCATCCGCCTATATGCGTTCGCAAATTCATTAATTGCGATACGCATCTGAGTGTCAGTACTTTATAGGCTCGGAATTCTACTGAACAATCCATCGAGGTTTGCTGGCTGAGCTCAACAATGCGTAACGATTTGCTGCCCTCGTGTCTATTCTGACCCCTACCTGGCCTCACCTCATTGCTTAGCAAACTAATTACTCCAAGAATCAACTGGTCGGTTGCCGTCGGAACGGGTAGTGATGAATTTCCTGTTTCGGGTTGTTTGAATTCGCCATCGACCGTATTTTCACCTGCCCGATTTTCGTTACGGAAATATCGTCCACGCGTATTGGCGGATCCATTCCTCCTTGTGAAGGGTGAAAACATCTTCCTTTTCATGGAGGAAAAACGAGACTTTAGGCCTGGAAGAATTCTTAGCTGGAGTTCTGCTGATGGAGACGCCTGGAGATTTGAAGGCACAGCACTCGAAGGTAACCGACATTATTCCTATCCGAATGTTTTCGAGTATGCCAGTGACATATGGATGATTCCGGAATCAGCGGCAAGTGGCGGAGTCTTTCTGTTCCGTTCAACGGACTTCCCACTGAAATGGGAACAGGTCCGGACTTTGATAGACGAGCCGCTACTGGATCCGTCTATCATTCACCATCAAAGTAAGTCGTACATGTTTGCTACAGATCCTTTGAAAGGTTTACGACTTTTTGCTTCAGATTCTCCTATAGACAACTGGAAAGAGCACCCCGCATCTCCTCTCACCAGTGATCCGGTCAATTCAAGAAGTGGTGGCAATCCTTTTCATTACAAAGGATACCTTTTCCGCATCGCGCAGGACTACAGCCGAGTCTATGGGGGACAACTGCATCTATACCGGATACTTGCTTTGAATCCGCATGAATACCGGGAAGAATTATTCAGGAAGAATTTGCTTGCGAATGATGAAAAATGGAACCAAACCGGAGGACATCATTTAAGTTTCACAGAATTCAAGGGAAAAACAATCTATGCTTGGGATGGACAACGCCCCGGCCTAGTGATCAATAATTTGAGTTTGGCGTGGTGGAAACTGCTGGAGAGAATCTAAGGAATGGATATCAGGGAGTCTTGAGATGGCGCCGATTGTCTGAAGGCAATATGGAGCTCTGGTATGGGTGTCCTGTCAAACGGATAGGAATGCCAAACGACCCTTTTCTGCTGGGTGCTCGGTGCGCCGGCAGGGCGCGAGCGGCACTAGGCGGCTTGCTGCGGTGAGGCGCGAGTGCAGACCTCGCTCTGCACGCGGCACTTAGTCCACGAGAAGTTGATTCTGAAAGAGGCTGCTGAGGAAAAGCGGTGAGCCCTTCGCGCCGCCGCCGGTTTGTTGATCATATGCCTGACAGAGTTGCCTATAGCCACATAGAGACACGGTCATGGTCGAGCACTATGCGCGGTGCGGATTGTTCTTGGCGTGGACGCGGCCGATGTTTTTACCTACAAGATCTAAGGAAACTCTGAAGAACTGGTCATGACAGAAGGCCGAGGCATGGATTTTTGGTTGAACGCTCCGGACGATCCGGTTTGGTGCGCCGGATCGGCGTGTTTTGCTCCAAACTCGCGGATTCCCCAATTTCCACCGACACGTCTCCTACGCATTCAGCAAGCGTCGTCGGACCAGGTACAGATTGGCGAGCGCAGCGGTGACTTCCAGGCGGTGCAGGTTCTTCGCCAAGCCCCGATAACGAGTCTTGCGGAAGCCAAAGATGTTCTTGATTACGCCGAATACATGCTCAACCTTGGCGCGCACTCGCGACTTGTTGCGGTTCTTCGCCTTCTCAACTTCATTGATGCGGCCGTGGTGGCGATAGCGGCGGTTGGTAAAGTCCTTGGCGTTCGGGGCACGTTCATGAATGACGGCGGTTTGGCCTTGATAACCCTGGTCGCCCCAGACCCGCGTCTCGTTGCCATGCAGCAAGTACGGCAGCGCCTCGCGATCGTGCAGGTTGGCAGCGGACGCCAGGATCGTATGCACCAGCTTGGTCCGGCTGTCGACGCCGATGTGCGCCTTCATCCCGAAGTACCATTGCTGGCCCTTCGCCGTCTGATGGATCTCCGGATCCCGCTTGCCATCCTTGTTCTTGGTCGAACTGGGCGCGCCGATGATCGTGGCGTCGACGATGGTTCCCTTCGCGATCTTGATGCCGCTGCGGTGCAGATGATCATTGACCGCCGTCAGCAACGTCTTGCCGAGCTTGTTCCGCTCCAACAGATGCCGGAACTTGCAGACCGTGGTCTCATCCGGGGCGCCTTCAATCCCCAGATCAATACCGACGAAGCTGCGCATCGCCACCGAGTCATACAGCGCCTCCTCAACCGCCGGGTCCGACAGGTTGAACCACAACTGCAGGAAATAGATCCGCAGCATCCGCTCCACCGGAATCGGCGGACGTCCGCCGTTCTCGCTGATCTTCGGATACACGGTCTGCACCGCCGCCGCCAGCTCCGGCCATGGAATAATCTGCTCCATGTCCGCCAGAAACTGCGCTCGCCGCGTGGTCTTCCCGAACTTCTCAAAACCCGTCAACGTCTGCTGCTTCATCGTCGCGCTCACCTGGCCTCGAATGCTGCATAAGACATTACAGGTAAATCAGAGTTTCCTTAGCGTCTTCCATTGCTGCAGCCAGGCCTGCGAGGCTTGCCAGGCCTGCATTGCTTTCGGGTCGAAGCACCGGAGGGCCTAGCGACTCCGACAGCTTTCCGATATCCGTAAGCCATGCGGCGCCGCGGGGCTTACTGGCATCACGCGCACCAGCGGCACTGGCGCGAGTGACGTTGCCGAACCCATCATCATATGTCCGAAGTCGCCGACCTATTCGGGCGGAATCGACGCCTCGGGATGATGGGCAATCAACTTCACAAACTGTTCCTCGGACAGACCTGCCTTCGCCAGGTCCTCTTTCAACAAATCGGCAGCACCGCCTGTCAGGTGAACCAACTGCACGAAGCTCTCGACAATTCGACGATTCGCTTCCGTCGTGTGGGGGACCAGCGCGGTCGTGACGTCGCCGGCGTCGCTGGTTTCGATGTCGAGCATCAGGGTGGGCGTCGTCGGCGAGAAATCCACCCTGTTAAGGTCGATGAACTTTACGCCTGGGTTGTTGTGCGTGCGGAAATGGAATCTGCGCGCCGTTACCTCGTACACGATCGATCTCTGGGTGTTTTCGCCCTGATCGATCGAGCTCAGGAGCTCAAACCCCATGTCAACGTCCTCCGCAGCGGCAGTGCGCGCTGCGCGCGACAGCCCCGCAGCCGCACGAACGAATCGCGCCAGCGAATCTCGGCTCGCGGGAACGCTGTTCTTACCGCCGAATCCCTCGAACTGCGACAGATATTCTCGCGATGCGGAGAATGTATCGTTGGTGAGTACACATCCTGAAATGCGCGCATCGCGGCCGGTGACGGCCTGGCCCTCGATGAACTCCAGCGAAACACACTCACCAGAGGCATCCGCGATCAGGAAGTGCCATCCCCAACCGCTCTGCGGCACGGCATCGAGATGCTCGAGCACCTCGCGCACCGTCGTGAAGCTGTCGAGCTGATACTGGATCCATTGGGTCTGGGACATTGCGAAGCCGCGCGAGGCAGCAGGAAACACTGTCTGCGACAGCGTCATCTCTTCGACCACGAGCCCCGCCTCGTTCATGCCGCCATCTGGGAAATCACGCCCGATGGCCGTCATCGTCACCGAGCCATACTTTGACACCCAGCGCATCGATCCGGTCGTTGTTCTGTTGGGTGCGAGTGTCGCCCAGGGAAGCGCAGACTTCGCCAGGCCGCGCTTGTTGATGAGGACCAGTCCAGCCACCGGCAGGGCGTTGTCCATGTTGCGCCCGACAATGAATCCGTGCGTCCCTTGCGTGGCAAACGTCGAACAGGCGCTGGCGGGTAGGCTAATGGCCAGCAAGCAGCACAGAATAATTGACGCGATCCGGCGCATGGGAGACCCCAGAAGCAACGCATCATCGATCCTGCCAAATAGTGTGATACATTGCATTCACATGCAATCTATTTTATGCTCAGCTGGCACCTCTAACGTGAGCGGGGGGATATCGGCATGCCGACACAAAAACAGCATTTTACCGGGATTGATTGTGCAGTAAGTCGCTTCGGCTGCCTAATTGCAGCCTGGGTTGCCGCCGTACCGATGGCCTTGGCCCAGGTTCCAAACGACAAGCCAGACGACAAGAATGAGCTGGGTGCGGTGTACGTCACCGCGCAGCGACGTGAGCAACCCCTCCTTGAGACGCCGGTCAGCATCTCCGTGATCACCGAACAGGACATGGAGCGCCAGAACATCGATAGCTTTGCCGATTACGCCGTGCGTGTGCCGGGCCTCACCTTCGAGCAGGTTGGCATCATTGGCTACCGCGGTGCCGAAGACGTAACCTTGCGCGCCGTACAGGGCCGTACCAATTACTACTTGGACGAAACTCCGCTGCCGGTGACTGATGTTCGGCTTTTCGACGTCGAGCGGATCGAAGTTCTTCGCGGGCCTCAGGGTACTCTGTACGGCGATTCCGCGATGGGTGGCACAATCAAAGTTGTGACCAATAAGCCTACAACAGCGGGATTCTCAGGCGCCGCCGCAACGAACTATTCTCTTACCGAGGAAGGTGGCGATTCATTCTCAGCCGAGACCTACGTGAATGTACCGCTCAGTGATCGCGTCGCCCTTCGAGTCACAGGGTATTATGAGGAACTCGGCGGCTATGTCGACAACATTCCTCCCACAGTGGGACTCGGTGACCAGTCGGGCGGTGTACTGCCCTTTCGCGTGAATGTGCGGAAAGACGTCGATTCAGGAAACCGCAAGGGCGCCCGTGTGGCGTTGCGAATTCAGCCGACGGAATCAGTAAATGTTGATCTGAGCGCATGGCTGCAAGACATTGATCTGGGCGCACGCGCGTTCTACGACGAGCCCACGCCACTTGAAACGTCGTTCCGCGGCACAATGTTCGAGTCACAGTCGCTCGAGATCTACAACGGGACTCTGGAATGGACGGGCGAAAAGCTCGGGTTGTTGTCGTCTACGACCTACTACACCGACGATACGATAAACTCGGAAGACATCACGGTATTCCTCGCGCAGGGGCTGTTCGGTTTTTCGCCGAGCGTCTTCACCAATCCGCAGCAGCTTAACAACTCATTTCCGGCGGAAGGGCTCACCCATGAGACGCGGCTGTCGTTCGACGGCGAGATCGGCAGCAAGCCGGTATTCGTCGTGGGCGGTGTTTTCTATTCGGATACGGAAACGAGCCGCGACCAATACTGGTACGACCTGCAGTCCATCACTGACATCAGCCTGGCTCTAGACCCTTCAGGCGGGTTCGATTTCGGTGACGCCTTCGACGCCTTGGGCGTGGAGCGCGGTCTGTGGGGCTTCCAATTGTTGCCAAATGAAGTCAAACAGCTCGCCTTCTTCGGAGAATTCTCGATCAAACCGGTGCCCAGACTTGAGCTCACGGCGGGCCTGCGGTATTTCGAGTTTGATATCAAGGAAACCCGAACGACCGACGGCTTTCTGTTCCGGGGGTTCGAGACCAGCTCCGGCAAGACCTCGGATTCCGACATCATCATGCGCTTCAATGCCAAGGTGGACGTTTCCGACGACGTAATGATCTACGCGAATGCCGCCCAAGGCTTCAACATCGGCAGCGCGCTGGGCTCTGCCTTGCCAGACATTTGCCAACCGGCCCTCGATGCGCTGGGCCTGAGCGATGGACCGGTGGACCCTGAGACGCTGTGGAGCTATGAATTGGGAACCAAGGGCCGCTTCCGTGGCGGAAAAGTGGTCCTTGACACGTCTGTCTACTACATCGACTGGAAGGATATCCAGGAATTCGTGAATTTTCCCGACAATACATGCCCTGAAGGATTCCTCGGCAATTTTGGCGATGCCACGATTAAGGGCGGCGAACTCACCTTTTCGTTCCTGCCCACGGAACGCCTGCAGATCGGTGGTTCCATAGGTTATTCCGATGTCAGCCGCTCGCAGGATGCGATTGGTACCACAGCAGCGGAACAGATAGGCAATACTCTTCTCACGACGGCGATCCAGGTCCAATACACGTTCCCGATCTCGACCCAGATGACCGGCTACATCGGTGCCGACCATCAGTACATCGAAGAGGGGGAGAAAGACGCACCGGGGACGCCACACTACAACCTGACGAATCTGCGAATTGGCCTCATAGGCAAGGACACCTGGGAAGCGGCAATCGTCGGCCGCAATATTTTCGACAGTGACCCGGTCCTAGCTACTTTCGCGCCGGGTTCCATTGGCAACTTGCTGCCGCAGGATGCGACTTTGCGTCCACGCACCATTGGGATCGAAGCACGCAAGCGGTTTTGATATCGGGATGACAACCCGAGCATTGCACGATGATCCGGCTACCTCTGGGAAAAGCATTCAGAACATCGGAACTTGGACATGACGCGTGCTAGCGGTGGAGACCGGCCAAAAAAACACAGATCGCAAGAGGAGCGAAAATCTGAAACTCGCGATCGGCTGATCAAGGCCACGATCGCAGAGATCCAAGATCGCGGTTATGCGGGTCTGAAGACGCGGCGGGTGGCAGAGCGCGCCGGCATGACTTGGGGTGCCGCGCAGCATATGTTCGGGGACAAGAACGATCTGCTGGTCGACGTCAATTTATACCTGTACGAGAAAATCATTCAGCGGCTGATGCAGTTCGACGTGATGAATACCAAGCGCCGGGGCTGGGCAACAGACTACGTCGGCCACCTGTGGGATGTGTTCAGCTCGCCGGAGATGCAAGTCTTCTACGAGCTCGTGATTGGCTCGCGCCACGATCCGGAGTTCCACGCGAAGCTCAAAGTGCGCGTCAACACGATGACGCGGCATCTGGATCAGTTGTGGCTCAAGGCCTGGAGCCACTCCTCCATTCCCACCGATCAGCTGCTAGGGCTGCGCACGGTTGTCACGCTCACGCTCGAGTCATTGAGCATCGGCACCCACATTCGCGGCGATTCGCAGTATATCGATCGGGCATTGCGCACACTGGTCGGCGCCATCGAAAACATGTTGGAAGGCGCGGGCGCCCGCACCGGCAAACGTGCCGATTTCACGGCCGCGGGCGGCGCGCGATCATCGAGGTACTGATTGGCGGTTCGCCGCCGTCCAGGGGCCACATTGGCCGCCGCAGATTTCGGTACGGTAGCGCACCGAAATCCACGGTAAGGCAACCAGGCGTTTGACAGTAGATGAATCTTGAAGAGACGCCGCGAAACTGTTCGGCGAAGTGTTGCGTGGACTTCACGACCAGGATGCGCTGTTCTGCCAGGCGCACGCCAAACTGCGTGAAGCAATCGGGACTGAAGACCTGCTGACGCCGCGAGTTAAGTACTACCTGCACCTGCCCGATACGTAGCAATACGCTGCGCCCGAGCGGATCCAGACTGTTGCCGTCCATTCCGCGCTGGTGTGCCGAGTCGAGTACGCGGACGACTTCCGCATCGACATCGAGGGGCCTGCCCGACGTCACCGCCGTTTTGCCGCCAATGCGCAAAGTAATCCGAGCGCCTTCACCTGCATCGGCGGCAATGTTCACCGCTCCGGGATCCCACAACAGCGCGACGGCCGCATTGCCGACATTGCGCTCGAGCAAAGCCTCGAGCAGAAACGTTGAGTCGCTCGGCGCGCCGCCGCCGGCGTTATCGCAGACATCGGCGATCACGACCGGTGCGACACCCGCACTCAGCGCCTTGTCGATCGCTCCATTCACCTCGAGCAGCTCCGGGGTGGCGTGGCGCGCGCCAATAAACTCCTCTGCCAGCCCGTTTGCGGTTGTCGCCGCCAATTCACCATCGTCATCCGTCACGACAATCACTCCGGCGCCGGTGTCCGGCGTATCGGACCAGGGAAATCCGTGCACCAGCGACACGGCAAGTATTCCGGGCTGCTCCTCCAGCCGGCGCATGCGTTCGACCAGCGCCTGCATGGCCGGCGTAGTCGTGGGATAAAAGCCCAGCATGCCAATGCGCGCGTGCGCTACGACCGGAGCGACGTGAGCATTACGTGCCTCGCGGATCACTCGATACAGGCGACTTGCGCGCTCGGCAAAGTCCGTGTGTGGATACAGATGGCAGCAAGTGACGATGTCGCCTTGCTCTAGAAGCACACGGTTCACGCTCGCGTGCAGGTCCAGCAGCACGCCAATCCGACAGTCCTCGCCCACAATCGCTCGTATGCGGCCGACGATATCCGCCTCGCAATTCTCGGTGCCCTGCGCCGTCATCGCCCCGTGCAGCATCAACAGGACAATGTCTATGGGCAATGCCGCGCGCAGATCTCGGAGTAGCTCATCGAGTAACTGCAGGTACGCGACGTGAGACACGGGCCCGGAGGGTTGCGCCATCGCCGCAAGGCTTTCGATCACCTGTATGCCATCGATCTCGGCGCACCGCCGCCACACATGCAGGGGCTCTGTGAACAGAGTGACGGGATGAGCGGTAGCGTCGCCGTGAAAAAACACACCCTCCTCGAAGCCTCCTATCGTACCGGGCAACGGTGAGAAAGCATTGGTTTCGGTCGCGAGGGCCGCAATGAATGCGCGCACGTTACGAAGGCTCTTCATCGCCAAACGCCCGCTCTGCGAGTAGCTCACAGGTCAGCAGCAGGGCGCGACTGGGTTTGAGGTCAGGTCGACAGCGATGATGCACGACGTAGGCAGCAACACTGCCCGCTCCGGGTTCGATAAGAGTTCCCGAACTGACGGCCAAGAAGTGCGCGCGATGACCCCAGACCTGCCGCTCATTCACTGACACAGGCTCGAGACCGCGATCCTGCAGATCCGGTAGCTGCAGCTCGAAACGCTCGGCGCCCGCGGTCAGTGCGCGCCCGAACAGAATGCAATCGTCAAGCGTGGTCATGAGGTTGCCGCTGCCGTGTGCGAGCGCCAGCAACTGAAACGCACCCATGCGCGCACAACCATCGGCCGATAGACGCTGGTCGAGGCGCTGCAGCAGCGGCCACGCGCTGCGTGTCTCCCCATCGATGAACCGGGTGTGGTGCATGCCGAGCGGTTCGAAGATGCGTCGGGCGGCAAAACTTGCCAATGGCTCGCCGCTGACGTGTTCAACGAGCAAGGCGAGCAACAAGTATCCCGTGTTGCTGTAGGCGAACGTGCCTTTGCCGTGCGATGAGCCCGCGCGCTGAGCCAAGGCAACAAGATCAGCGACGGAGGGATGACCGGGCGCCCCGTCGCCGTTTGCCTGAAGCAACGCAACCACGTGATCGCCGAGCCCCGATGTGTGGGTGAGAAGAGCCAGCACGTCAATTCCGTCGGGGCAGACCGGGACGAAACGCCGCACAGAGTCATCGATCGCCACGGCTCGCGATTTCACCAGCAGCGCGACGCACGTGGCCGTATACATCTTGGCCTGACTGCCCGCGAGAAATGGGAAACCGAAAGCAAGCGGCGAGACGCTCATCATCGGACCCCAAGATTCTCGAATCTCAAGGTGGCCGGGACGTTGACTGACGACGAAGGCGGACAGCACATCGGCATCCGAGAACTGGTTTGCCAGCGGCGCGTGAGTCGACATTACGCGGTCCAGCTCCTATGATCCGTACAGATACGTTGCAACAGAATGGTATGTTACCCGGCAGACAACGAAAAGGGGAATGCGGCAGTGAGTGGGACGCCCATTCTGTTCATCGGTCGCGAAGACATCCGCACGCTGCTGCCCATGTCGCGCTGCATTCCGCTGATGGAGCGGGCGATGCGCGAGACGAGCGCCGGCCGCGTGGTGCAGCCGCCGCGGCTCGCCATGCGACTGCAGAACTCAATCAATCTCTTCGGCGCAATGATCGGTCACGCCTACGCCGCGCCCGTGCTCGGCGCCAAGCTAATGTCCGTGTTTCCGAACAATCACGGCACGGGATTGCCGAGCCATCAGGGCTTCGTGCTGCTGTTTGATCCGGAAACTGGATCACCCACTGCAATACTGGATGGCTTTGAGATCACCGCGCAGCGCACGGCGGCGGTAAGTGCCGTTGCGACCAGGGCGCTGTCGACCGATGCCCACTCAAAACTGGCAATACTGGGTACCGGTGAACAGGCGTTGCGCCATCTTGCGGCCATCCGTCTTGTCAGAGAACTGCGCGAGGTGCGCATTTGGGGTCGAGACCCGAACAAGTCGCAGGCGTTTGCCGAGCGTACTAGCGCAACCCATGTGATTCCCGTTCGCGCCGTGCGGACGGTAGCCGAGGCGTTGATGGGTGCATCAATCGTGTGCTGCGTCACCGCCTCGCAGGAACCGATCCTGCACGAGTCGATGCTCGAGCCAGGAATGCACATCAACGCGGTGGGGGCGAGCACCGCAGCGGCTGCCGAAGTCGACGCCGCGGTAGTGCCGCGCGTCCGCTTCTACGTGGATCAGCGAGAAATGGCTGAACTCAATGCAGCCGAGTACCGGAGCGCCCTGAGCGAGGGCTTCATTGCCGACGGCCACATCGCCGGTGAGTTGGGCGAAGTGCTGCTCGGATCCAGACCCGGCCGGCAAACGGCCGATGAAATCACCCTGTACAAATCACTCGGCATCCCGGCGCAGGATTTGTTCGCCGCCGGAGACGTTCTGGAGCAGGCGCGGCGCCAGGGTCGTGGCACGCCTGTCGCCTTCTAAGTCCGGACAACGGCCGACTGGGCATGGTATAAATACCATGCACATGCTATTTAAAGTGAAGGGAGTCCCAGTGGACGCGCCACTGCGCTTTGACGATCAGGTGTTTATCGTGACCGGAGGTGGCCGGGGCTTGGGTGCCGCTTATTCGCGCCTGCTGGCCTCACGTGGGGCGAAAGTGCTTGTAAATGACGTCGGCGCCACGCTCGCTGGGAGTGGCGTCGATGAGAGCGTGGCGCATGCGCTGGTTCAGCAGATCGTCGCCGATGGCGGCGCAGCGGTGGCGTGCACTGAGTCCGTCGAACAGGGCGCACGCATCGTCGATGCGGCGATGAGCCACTTCGGTCGCATCGATGGGCTCATCAACAATGCCGGTATCATTCGCGACATCAGTTTCCACAAAATGACCGAGGAGGATTGGGACTCCGTCTACCGGGTGCATGTGCTCGGTGCTTATCGGGCTACGCACGCCGCGTGGCCGATCCTGCGCGAGCGCAATTATGGCCGGGTCGTGATGATTGGCTCCGCATCTGGAATTTACGGCAACCACGGCCAAGCCAACTATTGCGCGGCAAAGATGGCCTTGTACGGGCTTGCGCGAGGACTCGCCATCGAAGGCCGCTCGCGCAACATTCTCGTCAATGTGCTGGCACCGGCCGCCGCATCGCGCATGACCAACTCGACGGCTCCACCGGAGATTTCGGCGCGTCTGCCAACCGAGGCGGTGAGCCCGGTGGCCGCCTACCTTTGTCACGCGAGCTGCACCGACACGGGCGAGTTGTGGGAGGCGCTGGCGGGGCGCGTACGCAAATATCGCTGGGAGCGCTCGGTCGGCATTCGCGTGCCCTCACACAGTCTCACGCCCGAGATGGTGGCGGAAAACTACGCGACGATCAGTGATTTCGGAACTTCAACTCACCCGCGAAATGCTCAGGAGGCTTTCGCCGCGGATCTTCAGAAGGATGAAGCATGACCAGGGACGTATTCGTCGTTGGGGTCGGCATGACCCCCTTCGTCAAGCCGGGCACCAGCGCGCCGTATAGCGAGATGGGCGCGACGGCCATTCGCGCGGCGCTCGCCGACGCAGGACTGGAGTTCACGCAGGTTCAGGCCGCGATCGCGGGCTACACCTTTGGCGACAGCGCCAGCGGTCAGCGCACTATTTACGAGGTCGGCATGACCGGCATTCCGATCTTCAACGTCAACAACCTCTGCGCCACCGGGTCCTCCGCAGTGCTCCTGGCGCGCGAGAAGATCCAGTGCGAAGCGGCCGATTGCGTGCTGGTCGTCGGATTTGAGCAGATGCCAAGCGGCCCGGTGACGTTTCGCTACGAGGACCGGACCAGCGCTGCCGAATTTCACATCAAGGCGATGAGTGCAAATCAGGGGCTCAGTGATGCGCCGCTTTCAGTACAGGCCTTTGCGGGTGCGGCGCGCGAATACATGGAAGCCCACGGCATCACATCGGAGCTACTGGCGCGCATCAGCGTGAAGGCCCGTCGACACGCCGCGGCCAATCCCCTGGCGCTTTTTCATGAGCCAGTGACCGTCGAAGAGGTACTCGCGAGCCGGATGATCTGCGAGCCCCTAACTAAATTGCAGTGCAGCCCGCCGACCTGCGGCGCCGCCGCTGCAATCTTGACCTCCGAGCGCTTTGCTGCACGACATTCCCTGTCTCGACAGGTGCGCATCATTGCTCAGGCACAAACCAGCGATCCGGCCGCGGCTTTCAACTCCGGCAGCATGGTGCAACTCATGGGTTTCGAGATGGCGCAGCGCGCCGCCGCCGCAGTGTATCGCGACAGCGGTATCGGTCCAAGAGACGTCGATGTGATCGAGTTGCACGACTGCTACACCTCCAACGAGATGATTACCTACGACGCGCTCGGCCTCGTGCCGGCCGGTGAAGTGGCGCGGTTCATTGCCGAGGACCTGAACACCTACGGAGGCCAGGTAGTAGTCAATCCTTCAGGCGGCTTGCTGTCGAAGGGCCATCCGATCGGCGCCACCGGTATCGCCCAGTGTGCTGAACTCGTGTGGCAATTGCGCGGCAGTGCAGGGCCACGCCAGGTGCCCGGCGCACGGATTGCGCTCCAGCACAACATCGGTCCCGGCGGCGCATGTGTTGTGACGATGTATGAAGCCGCAAGCGCGCGCTCCCTCTAACCACGGTGCACCGGTCGACGCGCTCCTCCACACGAGACCACTCAAGTGACTGCACTTCTCAACAGCCTCGGCCTTTTCAGTGACGCCAAGCCAGATGCCATCGCGCTTTCAATGCCCGGGCAGGCGCCGCTCACCTGGCGCGAACTCGAGCAACAGTCGAATCAGTTGGCACACGCGCTGCTTGATTGCGGCGTTCGACGTGGCGAGCGCATATGCCTGCTGGGTGAGAACAGCCTGGCGTATGCCTTGGCGTTTTTCGCCTCGCTCAAGACTGGTGCGTGCGTCGTGCCATTGCCGACGCTGATCTCGGCCGATGCCCTGCGGCTGATGATCGATGAAGTCGAGCCGGCGGCGATGTTCGTGTCGGCGGCACGCTGGGCGGCCTGGCAGAGTATCGCACCAGGCTTGACGCGCACGCCGCCCACGGTAGTGCTTCTAGATGAGTCACCGACATCACTCGCCCCGCTTACCGTCCGCGCAATGCTCGATGCCCGTGCGACGAACAGACCAAAGATAGCGATACCGGAAGATGCGCTCTTCAACATTATCTACAGCTCGGGAACGACCGGAACGCCCAAAGGAATCGTTCACGCGCACGCGTTTCGCTCCGCCGAGGCGCGCTACGTCACGGCAATGTCCGGCCTGTCCGCGGACTCGCGCATGCTGATTGCCACGCCCCTATACTCCAACTCGACCATCGCGCTCTTCGCCACAGCGCTCACCGTCGGCGCGGAATTTATCGTGCTGCCGAAGTTCGATGCGCAAGGGCTTCTTGAAGCCTGTGCCCGCATGCAGCCAACACACGTCGCCATGGTGCCAGTCCAGATCGAGCGCGTGCTCGATCTTCCGGCGTTTGACGCACTTTGCCCCAAACACCCGATCGTCAAGATCTCCGGCGCCGCCAAGCTCTCGGTCGAGCGCAAACGCGAACTGCTGCGGCGCTGGCCTGGCAATTTGATCGAATGTTATGGCATGTCGGAAGGTGGACCCGCGACTGCGCTCGATGCCGGGCGCGACATCATGCATCTGGATTCCGTGGGCAAGCCCCTGCTCGACTCGGATATCCGCATCATTGACGAGCATGACACCGAACTCGCGCGCGGCGCAACGGGAGAAATCGTCGGATGTTGCGCGGCGATGATGACAGGCTATTACAGGCAACCCGAGCTCACGCGCCAGCAGCAGTGGCACGATCGCGACGGACACACGTATCTGCGGACCGGTGATGTCGGTCGATTTGACGAGGCGGGCTTTCTGCATGTCGTGGATCGCAAGAAAGACGTCATTATCTCGGGCGGATTCAACATCTACGCAAGCGATCTGGAGGAAGTGCTGAAAACGCATGCGGATGTCGCGGATGCGGCCGTGATCGGCGTAAGCAGCCGCGAATGGGGCGAGACGCCGATCGGGTTCGTTCTGCTGCGCCCGCAACGTGTGGCGAGCGCCGACGTCATCCGCGAATGGGCCAATCAGCGCCTCGGCAAATTGCAGCGCCTCGCTGCGGTTGTGGTGCGCCAAGAGCTGCCGCGCGGGGGTCTGGGCAAGGTGCTCAAGCGGCGGCTCAGGGAGGAGTTCGAGGCGACACGGCGACAGGATGGGAAGTGACGTGACAAGCCGCGATGCCGAGGCCTGGCCCGACGAGCGATACGCGTGGTATGTCGTCGCCGTCCTGCATATCGCCGCTCTACTCTCCTACATCGATCGGCTGCTGCTGAGTCTGCTCATCGAGCCGGTGAAACGGGACTTGCAGATCTCTGACATGCAAATAGCGCTGGTCACTGGCACCGCGTTCGCTGTGTTTTACGGGTTCATGGTCCTGCCCATGGGGCGCTGGGCGGACAGCGGCAATCGCACGCGGATCATTGCGATTGGCATCTTTGCGTGGAGCCTGCTCACGGCTGCATGTGGCCTTGCGCGGAACTTCTGGCAGCTCTTTCTTGCGCGCACGGGCGTCGGTATCGGCGAGGCGAGTCTGGCAGGCTCCGCGTATTCGCTCCTCTCCGATTACTTTCCTCCGCTCAAGCTCCCCATGGCCATGAGCGTTTTCGTCGCGGCCGCGCTCTTCGGTTCCGGACTTGCGCTCATCACCGGCGGTTGGGTGATTCAGGCGATCACCGCCGCCGAGCCTTGGTCGCTCCCATGGGTCGGCACGCTTCAACCCTGGCAAGCTACGTTCGTTGCAGTGGGCCTGCCGGGTGTGCTGGTGAGTGTGCTCGTGTTGAGCATTCGCGACCCCCCCCGACGGGGTCGACTGCGCCGCGACAACTCAGACTCCGCGCACGGTTGTGCCGTCCCTTTGCGCGAAGTCATCGCCTACCTATGGGGGCATCGACGCGTGTTCCTGCCCCACTACATTGGCTTCTCGATCGGTGGCATCTATGCCTATTCGGTCTTCGTCTGGACGCCTACGTTCTTCATCCGCACGTTCAATTGGACGCCAGCGCAGGCGGGTATCCGGTTCGGTACCGTCGTGCTCGTCTTTGGCGTCACGGGCACATTTCTCGGCGGGTGGCTCGCGACCATTTGGATGAAACGCGGCCGGATGGACGCGCTTTTTCGCGTGGCGATATTTAGCATGCTGGTACTCGCGCCCATTGCCGTGCTCGCACCACTTGCACCAAGTTCCGCGTTGGCACTCGTCGGTTTTGGCCTCGCGGTGCTGTTATTTTCAATGGCAGCCGCCGTGGCACCGACGGCACTGCAGATCGTCGCGCCGAATGAGCTGCGCGGCCAGACGTCCTCAGTCTTCAGCTTCATGAGCATCGTGGTCGGCCTCGGCACTGGCCCCACGCTGGTCGCGCTGTTCACGGACCAGGTGTTCGGTTCCGACGGCTCGCTGCGCTATTCCCTTGCGATTATCGGGGGCGCCGCCGCATTGGGCTGTGCGTGGGTCCTGAGCATCGGCCGGCTGGCCTTCGGGGACGCGGTTCTAGCCGCACGCGACCGGTGGAGTTCACCATCATGAGTACTTCGAGCATCCAGGCTACCCTGATCGAGCGACTCAGCCGCGCGCTACCCGCGCCGGCGCTCGTCATTGGCGAAGATGTGAGACATCGCAGCAGCAATGTATGGGGAACGCCGAAACCGACCCTCGCGGACTTTCTGATTCGTCCCGCCACGACCGAGGAGTTATCGAAAGCGCTTGCCATTTGCCACGATCTCTCCCAACCAGTTGTCGTGCAGGGTGGGCAGACCGGTGTGGTGGGGTCGACGGCGACACAACCCGGCGATGTCATTTTGAGCCTGGAGCGTCTGTCGAAGATCGAGGAAGTGGATGCAATCGGCCGAACGATGACCGTACAGGCCGGTGTTACCTTGCAGCGTGCGCAGGAGGCGGCCGAACAGCACGGCATGCTGCTTGGGATCGATCTCGGCGCACGCGGAAGCGCCACCTTGGGCGGCAATGCGTCCACCAATGCGGGCGGTAATCGGGTCATTCGCTATGGCATGACCCGCAGGCACATTCTGGGCTTTGAAGCGGTGCTCGCTGACGGCACCGTGCTGTCGTCGATGAACAAGGTCATTAAAGACAACGCGGGCTACGACCTCAAACAACTATTCATCGGCTCGGAAGGAACGCTCGGCGTGATTTCACGCTTGGTGCTGCAGCTTTTGTCGGCACCGAAGACCACCAACACCGCAATGGCGACGGCGCCGTCCTTCGAAGCCGTCGCGCGCCTGCTTGGGGCATTGAATGAGCAGCTCGGCGGATCAGTGAGCGCCTTCGAGGTGCTGTGGAGCGAATACTACGCACTCGTCACGACGCCCCCTGCCAAGTCCCGCGCGCCGCTGCCGCAGGACCGGCCGTTCTACGTGCTAGTGGAAAGTCACGGTGCGGACGAACGCCACGACGCCGAGCGCTTCGAGCACGCACTGTCCTACGCCATCGATTGCGGACTCATCGATGATGCCGTCATCGCACGCACGGGCGCGGAACGTAGCGCGTTCTGGGCGCTTCGCGATGACGTGCATCAGCTCCTGCGATTCAAGCCAATGTTCGTATTCGATGTGAGTCTGCCGATCACTGCGATGGAGTCTTATGTCATCGGACTGAGTGAGCAATTAACAATGCGATGGAATGAGGCGCGTCTTTTTGTCTTTGGCCATCTGGGCGATGGCAATCTGCACGTTTGCGTCAGCGCGGGCCGGGAGGATGGGAGCGAAGGCACCGAAGTGGCGAATCTCGTGTACAAACCGCTCGGCGCGTTCCACGGGTCGGTGTCAGCCGAGCACGGCATCGGTATTGAGAAGAAGGCGTATCTGTCGGTTACGCGCAGTGCCGCAGAGATCGAGCTGATGCGAAAGCTCAAGCGCCTCCTTGATCCGCGCAACATTCTCAATCGCGGTCGCGTCCTCGATGTTTGAGAGTCTGGCGCTCGACGCTACTACGAAGGGATTCCCGTCGGTCACCGCTCCGCTGCTGCTATCACAGGTGGCACAACGTAGCTGGAATGTCCTGCGGGAAGATGTGCCGCTGCCCTGCGCTGTTCTAAGGGAGACTGCGCTCACCAACAATATTGCGCGCATGAACGCGTTGTTGCAGCAGTATGGTCTGGTGCTGTGTCCGCACGGCAAGACGACAATGAGTCCGCAGCTCATTCGTCGGCAGCTCGAGGCCGGCGCCTGGGGCATTACTGCGGCCACCGCAACGCACGTTGCCGCCTACTGGCAGATGGGCGCGTCCCGCATCCTGCTCGCTAATCAGCTCATCGGCCGTCAGGCCATCCGCACCGTTTGCGAGTTACTTAACGCTAACACCGGATTGGAGTTCTATTGCCTCGTCGACAGCGTAGCGCTGGTCGAGCATCTCACGCAGTGGGTGTCGCGGTATTTGCGGCCACCGCATCGGTTACACGTGTTGCTCGAGATCGGTTTGGCGAGCGGTCGCACCGGCTCCCGCTTGCCCGCAGAGGCGATGCAGGTGGCGCACGCCGTTGCAAAACAGGACACGTGGCTCACATTGGCCGGCGTGGAATGTTACGAGGGCATCGTGCCCGGGGAACCTGATGCAGTGGGCGAGGGCCGCATCCGCGAAATGTTCCAGATGTTGACGGAGGTGGCGATAGCCTGCGAGCAGCAAGGGCTACTCTCACGCGATCATGTTGTTCTAAGTGCCGGTGGCTCGGCCTACGTGGATCTTGCCGCGGAGGCCTTGACCGCTATTCCAATCGAGCGCGCGGTACGGGTCCTCCGCAGCGGCTGCTATCTCACACATGACGACGGTTGGCTGTGCCGCCATCAGGAGCGTGCAATAAAGCGAACCCCATCGATGAGTCAATTGCCACCGCCGAAATCAGCCATCGAGATCTGGGCATACGTCCAATCAGTGCCTGAGCCTGGGCGACTGATCGTTACGATGGGCAAGCGCGACGTGGCCTACGACATTGATCTTCCGGTACCGCGCTTGTGGTTACGCCCAGGTGCTCACACCGCGCCACAGTTGATCGGCGCGGGCTACCGCGTCACCGGGCTGAACGACCAACATGCTTATCTATCGGCGCCTGAATCAACACCATTGCGCGTCGGGGACATGATCGGATTCGGAATCTCCCATCCCTGCACCACATTTGACAAGTGGCGGCTCCTGTACGTAATTGATGATGACTATACGATCACCGAAGCTGTCATCACCACGTTCTGACGCGACATGACGGCGGCGACTGGGCGCAGAAATGTTCGCGAGGTCAGGCGCCGACAGCGGTACCTGAGCCTTCCGCTTCGATCAGCTTCGGGCCCTCGTTCTTCGGGGCGTTGACCAGCCGGCGGACCTGCCAGGCCTGCAATTCCTTCGCTTTGCAAGGCCCGAGCGTCTTCGACAACGCGTCAGTGTCCGAATAGGCGGGATCCATCCAGCGGTCCCAGGACTGCTCCGCCAGGACTACTGGCATGCGATCGTGGATCCTGCGTATGGACTCCGATGCATCGGTCGTCACGATTGTGCAGGACTCGAGCAACTCCCCGCCCGCCGGATCCTTCCAGCGTTCCCAGAGGCCCGCGAATGCGATCGGGCGCGGATCGCGCAGCCGCACAAACCAGGGCTGT
>CAZCGD010000164.1:0-2408 GCA_964498105.1 uncultured Streptomycetaceae bacterium | reverse complement strand
ATCGGAGCACTGGTGCAGGTGGCGCCGCCGGTGATGGAAAATGCGGCGGCCGCCGGCGACCGGCCCGAGGCCTGGATACTGGGGCTGGCGGTGGTGGGAGTCGCACTCACCTCGATCAACATGTTCGGCGGTTTTGCCGTGACCCGGCGCATGCTGCAGATGTTCCGCAAGTGAGAGGCGTTATGAAAATGAGTAATGTAGGGGAGTATGAGGGGAGTATCCCCTCATATCGTTGAGGGGACGATCGATGTCCGCAACCCTGGCAACAGTTTCATATATCGGAGCGACGATACTGTTCGTCCTCAGTCTCGGCGGCCTGTCCAATCCCGAGACCTCGCGGCGCGGCAACCTGTACGGCATGATCGGCATGACGATCGCGGTGCTGGCGACGGTGTTCGGGCCGCAGGTCACATCAGCCGGCTATGTGTGGATCATCGTGTCGATGGTGATCGGCGCGAGCATAGGGCTGTATGCGGCACGCGTCGTCAAGATGACGCAGATGCCCGAACTGGTCGCGTTGATGCACAGCCTGGTGGGTCTCGCTGCGATGCTGGTCGGATTCGCCAACTACATCGATCCGGCGGCGGCGGGGATACTCAAGGGCGCCGAGAAGACCATCCACGAACTGGAGATCTACCTCGGCATCCTGATCGGCGCCGTGACCTTCTCCGGCTCGGTGATCGCTTTCGGCAAGCTCTCCGCCAAGATCAGCGGCAAGCCGATGCTGCTGCCGGGACGCCACTGGATCAATCTGACCGGACTGCTCGTGGTGGTCGGGTTCGGCTGGAACTTCATCAACACGCACTCGGTAGCCGACGGCATGACGCCGCTGATCGTGATGACGGTAATTGCGTTGCTCTTCGGCATCCACATGGTGATGGCGATCGGCGGCGCCGACATGCCAGTGGTGATTTCGATGCTGAACAGCTACTCCGGCTGGGCAGCCGCCGCCACCGGTTTCATGCTCAATAACGATCTGCTGATCGTCACCGGCGCGCTGGTGGGTTCGAGCGGCGCCATCCTCTCCTACATCATGTGCCGGGCGATGAACCGCCACTTTCTCTCCGTGATCGCGGGCGGATTCGGCACCGAGGGCGGTGTCCCGGCGGCTGCTGGTGGCGCGCAGCCCGCGGGCGAGGTCGTGCCCATTCTTGCCGCGGAGACCGCGGAACTGTTGCGCGAGGCGAGGAATGTGATCATCGTGCCGGGCTACGGGATGGCCGTGGCGCAGGCGCAGCACGCGGTGTACGAAATCACCAAGCACCTGCGTGAGAAAGGCGTCAACGTGCGCTTCGGCATCCACCCGGTTGCCGGCCGCATGCCGGGCCACATGAACGTGCTGCTGGCCGAGGCCCGGGTGCCCTACGACATCGTGCTGGAGATGGACGAACTCAACGTGGACTTTCCGGAGACCGATGTCGCCATGGTCATCGGCGCCAACGACATCGTGAATCCGTCCGCCCAGGACGACCCGGCGAGCCCGATCGCTGGCATGCCGGTGCTGGAAGTCTGGAAGGCGAAGACCTCGATCGTGATGAAGCGCAGCATGGCCTCCGGCTATGCGGGGGTCGACAATCCGCTCTTCTACAAAGAGAACAATCGCATGCTGTTCGGCGACGCGAAGAAGATGCTGGACGAAGTGCTGGCCGCGCTGAAGGCCTGAAAACCGGCGCTGGCTGCATGCGGAGAGCCGCTCCCGCTGCTAGGTGCGACCAGACGGTGAAACCGCTTGCGCAGGAGAAGGACAGCGCGATCTGCGGCATGCCGGTTTTGGGGGTCGTCAGGGCGCTCGATTAGAGTTGCAGTTCGGCGCTCGTCGTTATCGTCGGGAAGCGCGCCGCCTCCAGCGTCGGAATCGATTTCAATCCCGAGCCGGTGCTGATGAGCACTACCTTCTCGCCGGTGTTGATCCAGCCGCGCGCAAGCGCTTTTCTCAGGCCGACCAGCGTGGTGGCGCTTTCCGGGCAGGCGAAGATGCCTTCCTCGCGCGCCATTTCGTCCACCGCGGCGAACGCTTCCCCGGTCGTCACGGCGATCGCGCCGCCGCCGTGCTCGCGCATCATTTTCAGCACCGTGCGCCCGCCCGGCGGGTTGGGTGATTTCAGGCCGCCCGGCGGAATATCGATCCTGCCCCATGGCGCGCACTCGTCGCGGTTCTCGTCGTAGGCCTTGACCACGGGCGCGCAGCCTTCGTACTGGGTGACGTAGAGCCGCGGCAGCTTGCCCGTGATCCAGCCCAGCTGCAGCAACTCCTCGAAGGCCTTGAAGATCGCGATCGCGCCCAGACCCCCGCCCATCGGATAGACGATCACATCCGGCATGCGCCAGCCGAGTTGCTCGGCGATCTCCAGCCCCATGGTCTTCTTGCCTTCGAGGCGGTACGGCTCGCGCAGCGTGCAGATGTTGAG
>CAZCGD010000163.1:0-1938 GCA_964498105.1 uncultured Streptomycetaceae bacterium | reverse complement strand
TGCTCGTGCCGGACGAGTACGTGGCGAATCTGGGGATATTCCGGCAGCGCGTCGTAGAGCGGGAGGTTGGAGCCGCCCGGGTAGCCGAAGATGTACTCGGTCCCCTCGCGGGCGAGACACTCCATCACGATCTGTGCGCCTGAGAGCTTTGTCATGGTGGCTTTCCGCCTCCCTTGCTTGGCCGGGCGTCTCGCGAGACGCCCCTACAATAACTTCGGCCCCGATTGTTCGGGGCCGGTTCTCGGTTTGTCGTTAGTAGACTCGTTTTACTCCGAGAACCTCACCTCGTCAGCCCGCCCAGCAGGAGCAGGCTAAGACCCAGCAGACCTACTACTACGAGGTCGCTGGATGGCACAGGTACGCTTACGACGCCCCGACGGTCGGCCGGGGGCGTCACCTGCATGGTCATTGAAGCTGAAGCAGCTTTGTTCATAACGATGTGCGCACACTATAGCTTCTGCCATAAGCGCTGTCAATCAGGGCTTCCCTGGGCGCGGGAGCGACCAGGGCGACCGCCGGTCGCCCCTACAATGCAATTCGGGAACGGTTTTCTGCATACGCAGAGTTTCAGACCTCACCCCCGGCCCCTCGCCCTTGATGATGTATAGACCGGAGACATGGGTAACAGGTGTGCGGGGACATAGGTAACACTTTGCTTCGGTGGAGAAAGCAAGGAGGCCTATGCCCTGGAGGGAGGTTACGCCAATGTCTGAACGGAGCGAATTCCTCGGCTTCGCGAACCGGAGGGAGATCACCATGAGCGCCCTTTGTCAGCGCTATCGAGTGAGCCGGAAGACCGGCTACAAGTGGTTGCGCCGCGCCCGTGAGGGTGGTCCCGATAGGTTGGCCGATCGCAGCCGACGCCCTCACAGTTCGCCAGGGCGGACGCAGCTCAGGATAGAAGACGTGATCTGCAGCTTGCGCAGAGAGCACCCCGCCTGGGGCGGACGGAAGCTGCACCACCTGCTACGCAATGCGGGCCATCCGTGTCCCCCGGCGCCCTCGACGATCACCGGTATCTTGCGCCGCCATGGTCTGCTGGCGCCGGACCGGAGAACGGAGCGCGACTGGCAGCGCTTCGAGGAGGCCAGCCCGAACGGCCTCTGGCAGATGGATTTTAAGGGCCACTTCGCGACAGGCGCAGGACGCTGCCACCCGCTCACGATCCTCGACGACCACTCTCGCTTCAACCTCTGCCTGGCCGCCTGCTCCAACGAACGCACAGACACGGTGCAGCAGCACCTGACGAATGCGTTTCAGCGCTACGGCCTGCCAGAACGCATGCTGATGGACAACGGTTCCCCCTGGGGCAACAACGCAGCACATCCGCACACCCACCTCACTGCCTGGCTGATCCGGCTCGGCGTCACCGTGCTGCACGGCCGCCCTTACCACCCGCAGACGCAGGGAAAAGAAGAGCGCTTTCATCGCACGCTGACTGCTGAGGTGCTGGCGCGGCAGCCCAGCTGGCCCGGTCTCGGCGAAGTCCAACACGCCTTCGACGCCTGGCGCGACGTCTACAACCTGCGCCGGCCACACGAAGCGCTCGCGCATGCGACACCAGCCTCGCGCTACCAGCCGAGCGCGCGGCCGTTCCCGCTGAGCTTGCCACCTATCGAATACGCGCCCGGCGACCACCTACGCCGGGTGCAAGACAAAGGACGCATCTCCTTCAAAGGACGGGAGTTTCTGGTCAGCCGGGCCTTCATTGGGGAGCCCGTGGCGCTGCGGCCTCTGGCCGACGGCGTCTGGCACGTCTACTACTGCCACCAGCGCGTCTGTACCATCGATTTCACCGTGCCGGAGTGACCAAAAAGTGTTACCTATGTCCCCGCACACCTGTTACCCATGTCTCCGGTCTGTACACGTTTCGAGGGGCGTATCATACCTCTACTGTGCGGTGGATGGCAACGTGCTGTGCGACCTGCGGTCGCCCTG
>CAZCGD010000162.1:0-38034 GCA_964498105.1 uncultured Streptomycetaceae bacterium | reverse complement strand
ATCGCGTGATTCGGAGCCATCTCAATGACAATCTTGAATTTTGAATGTTGAGTTTTGAATTTTGAGTTTTGAGTGTTTATTTGAGGACGATGAGTAGATCTTCCGACCATTCAACACTCAACATTCAAAATTCAACATTGTTTTATTCCAGCCAGTCTTCCCCGCCGTAAATCTGCTTCAGGTGCTCGTCGGTGAGGCCGCCCGGTGGACCGTCGTACACTACGCGCCCATCCGCCATGCCGATGACGTGGGTGGCGAAACGCTTCGCGAGCGGCACGTTGTGAATGTTGAGGATCACCGGTATGCCGCGTCCCTCGGTGAGGGTCACCAGCAGCTCCATGATTTCTACCGACGTTTTCGGATCGAGCGAGGAGGTGGGCTCGTCGGCCAGCAGCAGTTGCGGCCGCTGCATGACGGCGCGGGCGATGCCCACGCGCTGGCGCTGCCCGCCCGAGAGCGCATCGGCGCGCTGGTTGGCGAATGGCGTGAGCCCGACCGTGTCGAGGAGCTCCCACGCCGCGTTGATGTCCGCCTGCGGGTACTTCCTCAACCAGGCCTTGAAGGGGGAAACGTAGCCGAGCCGGCCGGAGAGCACGTTCTCCATCACCGTCAGGCGCTCGACCAGGTTGTATTCCTGGAACACCATGCCGATGCGCCGTCGCGCCTCCCGCAACGCCTGGCCGCGGAGCTGCGCGAGGTCGAGGCCGTGGAACAGGATTATCCCGGCGGTGGGCTCCACCAGCCGGTTGATGCAGCGGATCAGCGTGGACTTGCCGGTGCCCGACGGCCCGATCACGGCGGTGATGCCACGATCGGGAAACGTGATGCTGATGTCGCGCAGCACCGGGACGCCGCGCCGGTACTCCTTGCGCAACCCCCGGACTTCGAGCGCCGCGGGGCTCGCGTTCGCCGCCGGGAATGGAGTCTGATTCACCTCAATGACTTCTCAGAGAGCGACGCGGGGGTGCGGGGGCTCGGGAAGGGTCCCCCGGAAGGGGCCCGAATCCCGACTTCTTACTTTTTCCTCGCGTCGAGAGCTTTCTGCCGCGCAGCCGCCTCGCGGGCGGCCTCCTTCTCCTGCGCAGCACGGTTGAATGGCGTCCCTGTTTCCTCGGCGATCTTGCGCACCACCGCCCAGTCCTTCTGGTAGGTAATCGGGAAGAAGCGGTCGGCGCCGCCAAAAGTCTTCTGCATCTCCGGCGGGAAACGGTAGTCGTAGAAGCACTTCGTGAGCTGCTTCGCGAAGTCGGGAGCGAGATCGTGCGCGTAGGCGAACGACGACGTCGGGAACAGCGGGCTGCGATAGATGATGCGGAAGTCGTCCGCCTTGACTTCGCCGCGGGTCGCCATGCGGGTGAACACGTCGGAGGCGACCGGCGCAGCGTCGTAGTCGCCCGACTCGACGCCCTTCACCGACTGGCCGTGGCCGCCCGAGAACAGCACCTTGTAGTCCTTGTCCGGCGTGAGCCCCTCAGGCGGGAACAGCACTTGCGGCGCAAGATGCCCGGAGTTCGACGACGGTGAGGTGTGCGCCACCTTCTTGCCTTTGAGATCGCCGACCTTCTGATAGGGACTGTCTTTCTTCACGATCATGATCAGGTTATAGCCTTGCAGCTCTTTCTCGGTGCCCTTGATCGCGAACGGCACGGCACCGGCGAGATTGACCGCATAACCTGTCGGCCCAGTCGAGAAACCGCCGACATGAAGTCGCCCGGCGCGCATGGCCTCGATCTCGGCGGCGTTCGACTGCACCGGGAAGTAGACGATCCTCTTGCCGGTGCACTTGCCGAGGTAGTCGAGGAATGGCTTGAAAGCGGTCTCGTACACCGCCGCGTCCTCCACCGGCGTGTAGGGGAAAACCAGCGTGGAAGGATTCTTCCAGCGCTTAGGATCCTTCGGCGTATCGGCGACGAGGTCCTTGTTCTCGTCGCAGTAGAGTGTTTCGAGTTGACCACGGTGTTTGCAGTCGTCGGCTTGCGCGAATGCCAGGAAGCTTGCGGTACCCAACGTGGCCGCGAACAGCACGCGTATCACTGCGGACAGAATTGTTCTCACTGATATCCTCCTTGAGGGACGGGTGAAATTATGCGAGGCGCTCGGAGCGTATTCTGTAGGCATTATAGGGTCGGAATTACTGGAGTAGATGGCGGCGCACTCCTGCACCGTGCGCCTCGCATTAACGCATTCTTTTTGAAGGAAAATTCTCCTCAACCTGGTCCTGGTAGAAGGCGCCGGGGGAAGGCGAGCTCATGAACCGGCGGTGGACCTCCGGCGAGACGCCGGAATACTGGACGATGGATGAGGAATTTGCCGGCTCGCAGCCCGGCAAATTCCTAGGGCTTGCTCGCCATCGGGAACGGCCAGGCGCCAGGGATGAGCACCGGCCGCGGCGCCGCCGGCGCCGGGCTGGCCGCGGCGGCCGGCTTGCGCTTCGGCGCGCTGCGCTTCTTCGCAGCGGGCTTGCGCTTCACCATCTTCTTCCTCTTTACTGCTTTCCTGCCGGCCTTCCTTTTCGCTTTAGCCATGCGGTCCTCCGTCAGGTTGCCGCGCGGTCAGTGCAGCGCCGCGTGGGCCTTGCTCGCCAGGTCCCGATACAGCACTTCGGGATCGAGCTTGATCCCGCCGCTCCAGGTCACCGCGTTCGACACCGGGTCGATCGCGACGCGCGAGAAGGTTTCCGCGTCGGAGATCGCCAGGTACGACTCGGTCAACACCAGGTCGCCGAGATTCACGCTGCCTTCCAGGCCATCGTCGAACTTGAGCCAGAGCGTGTAGTTGCTCTCGGCGCGGCATTCGGTAATGGTATGCATATACTGTCTGCGTCTGCGGTAATGCCGTTTCAGCAGTCTGGAGCCCAAGTTTTGCGTCTCCCAGTTGGTTGATGTACGAGCATTCCTGTTCCCGCCGGGCCGCGCGCCGCGTCAATCCCAGGACAGCGCTCCGCCCGTCTGGTACTCGGTGACGCGGGTCTCGAAGAAGTTCTTCTCCTTTTTGAGGTCGATCATCTCCGCCATCCACGGGAACGGGTTGGTCGCGCCTTCGTACGGCTGGTCGAGACCGATCTGCTGGCAGCGACGGTTGGCGATATAGCGCAGGTACTCCTTGAACATCGCGGCGTTCAGCCCCAGCACGCCGCGCGGCATGGTGTCCTCGGCGTAGCGGTACTCGAGCTCGACCGCCTTCAGCATCAGCGCGCGGATTTCCTCGCGGAACTCCGGCGTCCACAGCTGCGGGTTCTCCATCTTGATGGTGTTCACGAGATCGATGCCGAAATTGCAGTGCATCGACTCGTCGCGCAGGATGTACTGGTACTGCTCGGCGGCGCCGGTCATCTTGTTCTGCCGCCCCAGCGCGAGGATCTGGGTGAATCCGACGTAGAAGAACAGCCCCTCCATGATGCACGCGAACACGATCAGGCTCCGCAGCAGCTTCTGGTCGTTTTCCAGCGTGCCGGTCTTGAACGAAGGATCGGTCAGCGTGTCGATGAACGGGATCAGGAACTCGTCCTTGTCGCGAATCGAGGCGATCTCGTGATAGGCGTTGAACACCTCGCCTTCGTCGAGGCCGAGGCTCTCGACGATGTACTGGTAGGCGTGGGTGTGGATCGCCTCCTCGAACGCCTGCCGCAGCAGGTACTGCCGGCACTCGGGCGCCGTGATATGGCGGTAGGTGCCGAGCACGATGTTGTTTGCCGCCAGCGAGTCGGCAGTCACAAAAAAGCCGAGATTGCGCTTGACCAGGCGCCGCTCGTCCTCGGTCAGTCCGTTCGGGTTCTTCCACAGCTCGATGTCGCGGCTCATCTGGATTTCCTGCGGCATCCAGTGGTTGGCGCAAGCGGAAAGATATTTCTCCCACGCCCACTTGTACTTGAACGGCATCAGCTGGTTGACGTCGGTGGCGCCGTTGATGACGCGCTTGTCGGCGACGTTGACGCGCCTCAACTCCGCGTCCGCCGCCGGCTGTGACAAGGGCGCGCGCGCGGCGGGTTGCAGCCCGGGCGCGGACCCGGCTGCTAGCGCCTGTTGCTCTCCGATTTGCAGCATCTACAGTCTCCTTTATCGCTATTTTTGGTGGACACTTTCCTGCACGCGGGCCGCTTCTTTATCCATGTTGTCGGTGAATCAGCCGTGGGCGCGGGTGAAGCATTCATTGAAAATGGTAAGTTGGGCTCGCCTCCCTTACTGGCACGACTCGCAATCGGGGTTGTCTACGGCGCAGAACTTGGCGTCCGTTGCCGGCGCCGTGAGCCCGCCGTCGGCCGTTACCGCATTTAACTGGCCGGTGGTGACGGTGGACTTCTCCGCCGAGGTCGCGCCGAGAGTGCGCAGGTAGTAGGTGGTCTTCAACCCGCGGATCCACGCCAGCTTGTAGGTTTCGTCCAGCTTCTTGCCCGAGGCGCCCGCCATGTAGATGTTGAGCGATTGCGACTGGTCCACCCACTTCTGGCGCCGCGCCGCGCACTCGACCAGCCACCTGGGCTCGATCTCGAAGGCGGTGGCGTAGAGGTTGCGGACTTCCGGCGGGATGCGGTCGATCCTGGCGAGCGAGCCGTCGAAGTACTTGAGGTCCGCGATCATCACCTCGTCCCACAGGTTCAACTTTTTCAGGTCGCGCACCAGGTACTCGTTCACCACCGTGAATTCGCCCGAGAGGTTCGACTTCACGTACAGGTTCTGGTAGGTCGGCTCGATGCACTGCGACAGCCCGGTAATGTTGGCGATGGTTGCGGTGGGCGCGATCGCGGTGCAGTTCGAGTTCCTCATGCCGACCTGCTGCACGCGGCGCTTCAACCCTTCCCAGTCGAGGGTGGTGGACATGTCGCACTCGACGTAGCCGCTGCGTTCATCGGCGAGCAGCTTGATGGTGTCGTACGGCAGGATGCCGCGGTCCCACAGCGAGCCCTTGAAGGTCGAATACGGCCCGCGTTCTTCCGCGAGATCGGCCGACGCCTGGTACGCGGTGTACGCGATCGCCTCCATCGAACGGTCGGAAAATTCAACCGCCGCCTGCGAGCCGTAGGGAATGCGCAGCATGTGCAGGCAGTCCTGGAAACCCATGATGCCGAGGCCCACCGGCCGGTGCTTGAAGTTGGAATTGCGCGCCTTGTTGACCGAGTAGAAATTCAAGTCAATGACGTTGTCGAGCATGCGCATGGCGGTGCCGACGGTGCGCTTTAACTTCTCCATGTCCATGCGCCCGGTGGTGGCGTCGAGGTGCGCCGGCATGTTGACCGAGCCCAGGTTGCACACCGCGATCTCGTCGGGACCGGTGTTGAGCGTGATTTCCGTGCACAGGTTGGAGCTGTGCACCACGCCCACGTGCTGCTGCGGCGAGCGCAGGTTGCAGGGATCCTTGAAGGTGATCCAGGGATGCCCGGTCTCGAACAGCATCGTCAGCATCTTGCGCCACAACTGTTGCGCGGGAACCTTCTTGTAGAGTTTGATCTCGCCGCGCGCGCACTTCGCCTCGTACGCGAAGTAGGCGGTCTCGAATGCCTTGCCGAACTTGTCGTGCAGGTCGAGCGTGTCGGAGGGCGAGAACAGGGTCCATTCCCCGCCTTCCATCACGCGCTTCATGAAGAGATCCGGCACCCAGTTCGCGGTGTTCATGTCGTGGGTGCGGCGGCGGTCGTCGCCGGTGTTCTTGCGCAGTTCGAGGAATTCCTCGATGTCGAGGTGCCAGGTCTCGAGGTACGAGCACACCGCGCCCTTCCGCTTGCCGCCCTGGTTCACCGCCACCGCGGTGTCGTTCACCACCTTCAGGAACGGCACCACGCCCTGGCTCTTGCCGTTGGTGCCCTTGATGTGGGCGCCCATCGCGCGCACCGGCGTCCAGTCGTTGCCGATGCCACCGGCAAATTTCTGCAGCAGCGCGTTTTCCTTGATCGCCTCGTAGATGCCGTCGAGGTCGTCGGCGACCGTGGTCAGGTAGCAGCTCGCGAGCTGCGAGCGGCGCGTGCCGGAATTGAACAACGTCGGCGTCGAGCTCATGAAATCGAAGGAGGACAACACGTTGTAGAACTCGATGGCGCGCGCCTCGCGCTGATCCTCGGCTTCGTTCAGCGCCAGCCCCATCGCCACGCGCATGTAGAAAATCTGCGGCAGCTCGATGCGGCGGTCGCGCACGTGCAGGAAATAGCGGTCGTAGAGGATCTGCAGGCCGAGGTAGGTGAACTTGAGGTCGCGCTTGGCGTCGAGCGCCGCGCCCAGGCACTTCAGGTCGTAGCTGCCGAGCCGCTCGTCGAGCAACTCCGCCTCGATGCCCGTCTTGATGAATTCCGGCAGGTACTCGGCGTAGCGCTGGTGCATGTCCGGCTGCGTTGCCTCCACGCCGAGCGTTTCCAGGCGCAGCGAGTGCAGCAGCAGCCGCGCGGTGACGTAGCTGTAGCCCGGGTCCTGCTCGATCAGCGCGCGTGCCGCGAGCGTCAGCGACTTGCGTACTTCCTCCATCGGCACGCCATCGTAGAGGTCGCGCTGCATGGCGTGCAGGATGGGCTCGGGACTGACGTCGCGCCCGAGCCCCTCGCAGGCTTCCCGCACCAGCGTGGTAATCCTGCCGAGGTCGAGCGGCTTCAACTGCCCGCCCTCCTTCACGTTGAGCGCCGGCTGCTGCGGGCGCTTGTCCTTGTTCTGCGCCTGGCGCTCCTTCGCGCGCTCCTCGCGATAGAGCACGTAGCCGCGCGCGACGTTGTGCTCGCCGGCGCGCATCAGCGCGAGTTCCACCTGGTCCTGGATGTCCTCGATGTGGACGGTCCCGCCGGACGGCTGGCGGCGCACCAGTGCGACCACGACGCTCTCGGTGAGCGCCTCCACCTGCTCGCGCACGCGCGCGGAAGCGGCGCCCTGGCCGCCGTTCACGGCGAGGAACGCCTTGGTCATCGCAATCGAAATCTTGGCCGGCTCGAAGCCCACCACTGCGCCGTTGCGGCGGATCACCTTGTATTGGGCATAGCGCGTTTCCGGTGCTGCCGGAGCCGCGTCCAGGGTCAAATTAGCGGCGGGAGACCCAGGGGTGGTCCCGGTGACGAGATGCATTTACTTAACTCCTTGATTCATAATTTCTTTATCACAAAAAGGGGAGTTCGCCTCCCCCTTCCTGAAACCCAGCATACCGCTGGACCACTATATGTTGTGGTCTGGCACGGCTTTGGAACTAATTCTAGTAGGCTGTATTTACTAACGCAACAGGTTTTTGAAGATTTTCTTAAATACTCGTTTTTACTGGAGAAATAGTCGGCAAGGTAATGAAGCAACAGGCAAAACTGCTCATGTTTTAAGCAGCAACCCGGCCCTGCCTAACGAACGGGCAGCGCCGTCTGAAAGCGGCGAAAAAAGCTGTGGATATCTTGTTAAAACGGACCGCCTAGGGATACGGGAGCCGCGGCTGCCGTGCCCTAATTGGCCGTTTTAACTCCGCGCGTTCGAGCGGACGAAGGGCTCGCCGCTCAACGCGCGGGAATGGGGAATCTCAGAGGGGGAAACGGTCCTGCAGCACGCGAATCTTGATTCAATTCCGCTTTGATTTTATGTGGTGTCTTGGCGCCTTGGCGCTCTTAATCTTGACCTTCTTGGCGCGCCTGGCGGCCTTGGCGGTTCGAATTCTCGTCTTGGTTTTCTTGGCGGCCATCCTCACCCCCGACCCCTCTCCACCAGTGGAGAGGGGAGGCTCGAGCTTTCCCTTCTCCACTCGGGAGAAGGGGAAGGGATGAGGGATCGCGCCTTGGCGGCTAATTTTCAACATTCCGCGATAGCGCGCCCAGTCGAAATAGGGCCCGGGATCGGTCTTTCTCCCCGGCGCCACGTCGGAATGGCCGGCAATGTCGCTGATTGGGTAGCGCGCCTGCAGCCCGCGCGTAAGGGCGGCGAGCCGCCGGTACTGGAGCCTCGTGAACGGCACTTCTCCGGTGCCTTCCACTTCGATCCCGATCGAGAAATCGTTACAGCGCGTTCTACCCTTCCAGCTCGATTCACCAGCGTGCCATGCGCGCTTCGCGCACGGCACGAACTGGATCAACTCGCCGTCGCGCCGGACCAGGAAGTGGGCGGACACCGTCGCGCCCGCGATCGAGGCGTAGAACGGGTGCGCCGACGGGTCGAGGCGGTTGACAAAGTGCTCGATGATGCCGCGACCGCCGAACTTGCCCGGCGGCAGGCTGATGTAGTGGATGACGACGAGATCGATCGTGCTGCCTGCGGGCCGCTCGTCGCAGTTGGGCGAAGGAATGAACCTTATGCCCTCGACCAGACCTTCGTTATTGATGCGCAGTCTCTGTGGCAAAGCGCTTGGGGTTCATTCCTGAATTATTAATCATTAAGGCTGAACGCGTGGCACGCGTTCAGCCTTTGGAGTCGAGTTCGTCACTTATCCCGAGCTTTTCCATCCGGTAGCGCAAGGCGCGGAACGTGACCCCCAGCAGCCTGGCCGCAGCCGTACGGTTGTAGCGGGTTTGCTCGAGCGCGGCGAGGATCGCCTGGCGCTCGACCGTGTCGAGCCGCTCCTGCAGCGGCAGTGCGGAATCCTCCGGCGCCTCGGGCGCAGCGCGCGCGGGGGCAGCTAGCTGCAGGTCGTCGGCCTTGATCTCGCCACCGGTCGTCAGCGCGAGCACGCGCTCGAGCACATTCTCCAGTTCGCGCACGTTACCGGGGAAATCGTGACCGCAGAGTCGCGCGAGCGCGGCCGCCGACAACCGCGGCGCATTGCTGCCGCTCGCCGCGGTCTGCCGCCTGAGTATGGCCTCTGCAAGCCGCGGAATGTCCTCGGGCATTTCGCGCAGTGCCGGCATCCTCAACTCGATGACGTTCAACCGGTAGTAGAGGTCCTGGCGGAACTTCCCGTTTTTGACCTCGTCCCCGAGGCTGCGGTGGGTGGCGCTGATGATGCGCACGTCCGCCCCCTCTTCGCTGGTGGAGCCGACCTTGCGCACTTTCTTCTCCTGGATCGCGCGCAACAGCTTCACCTGCATCAGCAGCGGCAGTTCCGCCACCTCGTCCAGAAACAACGTCCCGCCGCTGGCGGCCTGGAAGAAGCCCTCGCGGTCGGCGGTGGCGCCGGTAAACGCGCCTTTCCGGTAGCCGAAGAACTCGCTTTCCATCAGGTTCTCGGGGATCGCACCGCAATTGACCGGTACGAACGGCTCGTCCCGGCGCGGTCCCTGGATGTGGACCAGCCGCGCCGCGAGTTCCTTGCCGCTGCCGGATTCGCCGCTGATGTGGATCGGTGCTTGCGTGCGCGCGAGGCGGCCGACCATCGCGCGCACGGCCTGCATCGGGCCGGATTCCCCGATCAGCACCGGCGCCCCTGCCGGCGCGGCCGCGTTGTCCTCTTGCGATCGCCGGTGCGCGGTTCCCGTCAGCATCAGCGCCGAGCGCACCAGCGTGCGCAACTGGTCGAGCGACACGGGCTTGGCCAGGTAGTCGAAGGCCCCTGCCTTCAGCGCGGCAACTGCATTCTCGGTGCTGCCGTGTGCCGTGATCACCGCCACCGGCAGGTTGGGATGGTTCCTGGCGACGAAATCCACCACGGTGAGGCCGTCGCCGTCGGGCAGCCGCATATCGGTGAGGCAGAGGTCGTAGCTGTTCTTCGCGAGCAGGTCGTAGGCCTCGGCAGTGTTCGTAGCGCAGTGCGCGTCGAGACCCATGCGCGCGAGCGTCATGCCGAGCAGCTCGCGGATGTCGGCTTCGTCGTCAACGACCAGGACTTGCGATTTCGCACTCATGCTTTGAAGGCGTGATTCATGATTCGTGAACCTAGTCCAAAGTTGGCAGTTGGCAGCCGTCAGTTGGCAGTCACTGCAAACTGCAAACTTATCATCTCTCCGCCCTCATCCCTCGCGGTGACCATTGCTTGGTCGCCGATTTCAGCCGGCCCAGCACAGCACGGTGAACTGCGCGCCGCGGGGCGTTTCCACGTAGTCGAGCGTGGCGCCGTTCGCCTCGCACACCTCGCGGGCTATATAAAGGCCGAGCCCGGTGCCGCCCGTTGCGGTAGTGAAGAACGGCTCGAACAACTGCGAGCGCGCTTCCGGCGCCACGCCCGGCCCGTCGTCCACTACGTCCAATCTTACAACAGTGCCCGCGCGCTCCAGGGAGACGTGGACGACGATACTGCCCGTCATCCGCCGGCTGTGGCGCAGCGCGTTGCGGCACAGGTTCCAGAACACCTGGTTGAGATGGCTGCGGTCGAACAGGACGTCCGGTCCCCCGGCCAGCTCGAGCCGGAACACGCCGGGCTCGATTTTCTCGATCTGGGAGAACTGCTCGACGAACGACGGCAGGAATTCGGCCAGCCTGACGCGCTCGCGGTGGGCGCGCTCGCCACGGTTCAGCCGCAGCACGTCGTTCACCATGCGGTCGAGGCGCTTGCTGTTGTCGTTGATGATGGTGATCAGCCGGGCCGAGGTGCTGCCCACGCCGGGCTCCTCCTGCAGCAGCTGCGCGGCGTGGCTGATCGCGCCCAGCGGGTTCCTGATTTCGTGCGCGATATTGGCGGTGAGCCGACCCAGCGCCGCCAGCTTCAGCTGGCGCGCCTGCGCCTGCACGCGGGTCTGGTCTTCGATGAAAATGACGGCGCCCAGCTCGCGGTCCCGGCCGATCGGCACAAAGCGCGCTGTCTCCCTGCTGCCATACGGCATGCCGCCGGCATCCACGCCCGCGCGGCGACGCCAATTTTCGTAGTGCGCGGCGAGCGCCGGCGCATGCTCCGCCAGCGTCACCTCGCCGCGCCCCTCCGGCAGCGGCCCCAGCAAGCGCTCCGCCCGCGGGTTGAACTGGCGGATCACGCCGCGCTCGTCGACCACCAGCACGCCGTCCTGCATGTCGCGGATGACGAGCTGATTTACCTGTTCCATGTTGGCAAGGTCGATCTCGCGCTGCGCCGCGAGCTGCTCGCTCGCCGCCGCGTACTTGGCCAGGGTGTGCGCGAGCCACGCGATCGCGAAATAGGCCCCGGAAAGCAGCCCGGCCTGAACGTACTGTGGGTCGGGGGTATCGAGCGTGAGCGTCTCGTAGGTGTGCTCGAGCAGCACGCCGATGCTGCCGAGCGCCGCGAAAAAGAGGGTAAGCCGCCCGCGGCTGATCAGGCCGGCCCCGGCGAGCGTGGTGAGCAGCAGCAGCCCCAGGCCGCTGGAGAGGCCGTTGCTGGCATACAGCAGGAGCATGATGAAAACGACGTCGGCGGCCACCTGCAGCGTCAACTGCAGGTCGAAGTGCCGGCGCGCGCTGATCGTTACGAAGCACGCGATGACGAAAACGACGTAAGCGATGGCGGTGACGACGAAAAGCCACGGGTCGCGCGAGCCAAACCACAGGTTGGGCCCCCAGATCGCGACGCTCAGGAGCAGGAGCAGCGCGACGAGCAGGCGGTAGACGTTGAAATAGAACATCGAGCGCCAGAACAGCTCGGGATGCTCTCCGGGGTGCGACGCCATTTCCGCTTCCCACGCCACGGAATGCTGGGCGCCGGCCGCGCTCATTCGGGGCGGCGCTCCGACTGGTGCGCCCGCTGGTGCTCAGGCGAGCAGTAGTACTGCCCCTGCGTGGTGACGCTTTCGCCGCGCGGCAGGTGCACGCCGCAGCGCGCGCACTGCACCATGTCCTCGCCGCCTGCGGCCGGCGGCCGCGCCCCGCGGCGATCGACGCGCCGCCGGTAGCTTCTCAGGATCCAGTAGACGAGCACCAGTCCGAGGACCAGCAGGATGATTGTGCGCATGGTGAAGAACCTAGCAGCTTGTCGGGCTTGCGCCCCGACCAGCTGCCAAATTGAACAACAGGTTGCGACGGGTTGCAGTCATACAGCCTGTCGGCCCAGCGATAACCCAGAGCGACTACCCATGCGTTCACACCGACCGTTCATGACACCCAGTCCGACAGGCTGCTAGTGTGCCCCAACCCCCATGGTGCGTCGAGGGCGGGCACGCGGCCCGGACAATGGAATAAATGGTCGGGGTGAGAGGATTTGAACCTCCGACCACTGCGTCCCGAACGCAGTGCGCTACCAGGCTGCGCTACACCCCGACTTGATGCAAGAGTTGGCAGTCGTCAGTCATCAGTTTGCAGTCCACGAAAAAAACGCGCGGCGTGGCCGCGCTATTGCGAGACTGGCAGCCGAACGCTGCCAACTGCCAACCAAATACCGCCAATTAGTAGCTCCGCGTTACCGCGAAGTGGGCCAATTGTAGCAAATATTCGCGCTCCATTGAATGCGGCAGCCGGGAGAGCGCATCGCAGGCGGCCACGGACTCCCGGCGCGCCTGCCCGCGGGCATAGTCGAGCGCGCCGGTGGAGCGGATCGCCTCGACCACCGCACCGAGCTCGTCGCGCCCCCCATGCTCGATAGCCCGCCGTACCAGGTCCGCCTGGGCCCGGCTGCCATGCTTGATGGCGTAGATCAGCGGCAGCGTGGGCTTGCCCTCGGCAAGGTCGTCCCCTACGTTCTTGCCGATCGCCGCCGGGTCGCCCGAATAATCGAGCACGTCGTCGATGAGCTGGAAGGCGGTGCCGAGGTGCGTGCCGTAGTCGGCGATCGCGTCCTCCTCGCCGCGCGGCGCGGCGGCCAGGATCGCGCCGAGCCGCGTAGCGGCCTCGAACAGCTTCGCCGTCTTGCAGCGGATCACCTCGAGGTAGCCGTTCTCGTCGAGGTCGGGGTTGTGACAGTTCATGAGCTGCATCACCTCGCCCTCGGCGATCACGTTGGTCGCGTCCGCCAACACTCGCAGCACGCGCAGGCTGTCCACCTCCACCATCATCTGGAACGCGCGCGAATAGACGAAATCGCCGACCAGCACGGCGGTGGCATTGCCGAACAGCGCATTGGCGGTGGCGCGCCCGCGCCGCAGGCCGGATTCGTCCACTACGTCGTCGTGCAGCAGCGTCGCGGTGTGTATGAACTCGACCACCGCGGCCAGCTCGTGACGGTGCGGCCCGCGGTAGGCGAACGCGCCGGCGGAGAGCAGCAGCAGCATCGGCCGCAGGCGCTTGCCGCCGCCGCCGACGATGTATTCCGCCACCTGGCGGATCAACAGCACGTCGGAGCCCAGGCGGGCCCGGATGACATCGTCCACGGCGCGCATGTCCGCCGCCGTGAACCCCCGTATTGCGTCCAGCGACACCGTCCCACCTCGTGAAAAATGGGGCGATGATACCAGTAAAAAATCGTGCCAAACCCGCGTTCTCCCTGCGCATTAACCTTTTGATGTAAAAAGGGGACCCCGGTGACCGCCGGCACGATTTTTTTGACTAAACGGCGCCCTTTTTGTAGAATGCGCGGCTCTCAAACAAGGCTGGATGGGTGGCGTCATGTACGCGGTAGTCAAGACCGGCGGCAAGCAGTACCGGGTCAGTGCCGGCGAAAAACTCAGGATCGAACAGATTGGCGCGGAAGTCGGGCAGGAAATCGTGCTCGACCAGGTGTTGCTGGTGGCCGACGGCGAGGCGCTCAGGATGGGCGCTCCCCTGGTGTCCGGCGCGACCGTCAGGGCCAAAGTGCTCGGCCACGGCCGGGGCGACAAGATCCATATCTTCAAGATGCGGCGCCGCAAGCATTACCGCAAGAGCCAGGGCCATCGCCAGAATTACACCGAAATCGAGATTCTCGGCATCGCTTGAGGTGAGGATAGGAACGAGGGGATACTCCCCTCGTGCACCCCTACATTGGTATAAGGGCATTGACAGGAAACGAGGGGATACTCCCCTCATACACCCCTACAAGTGCGAACAGCAGGAAAAGCAAGGAACGAGGGGATACTCCCCTCGTGCACCCCTACATCAGTACAGGATAAGAACAGGTCATGGCACATAAAAAAGCAGGCGGCAGTTCGCGCAACGGGCGCGACTCGCAATCCAAGCGCCTCGGCGTGAAACGCTACGGCGGCGAGCTGGTGAACGCGGGCGAGATCATCCTGCGCCAGCGCGGCACCCAGGTGCACCCCGGCAACAACGTCGGCATGGGCCGCGACCATACGCTGTTTGCCAGGGTGACGGGTCACGTAAAGTTCGCCCAGAAGGGCCCGGACAGCAACCAGACGGTGAACGTCGTTCCCGCGTAAGCCCGGCCGACGCCCACCGCAAGCCCTGTCATCCGACAGGGCTTTTTTGTTTCGCGCGCCTTGGCCGGAGTGTTGAGTTTTGAATGTTGAGTTTTGAATGGGCCGCGGTCTGCTTTGAAACGCAAAATTCAACACTAAACACTCAAAACTCAAAACACTGCCGAATATGAAGTTCATAGATGAGGCAAACATCGAGGTCCACTCCGGCAAGGGCGGCGACGGCGTGGCCAGCTTCCGGCGCGAGAAGTTCGTGCCGCGCGGCGGCCCCGACGGCGGCGACGGCGGGCGTGGCGGCGGGATCTACGCGGTGGCCGACCGCAATGTGAATACGCTGATCGATTACCGCTACGCGCGCATCCACCGCGCTAAGGACGGCGAGAATGGCCGCGGCTCCGACCAGTACGGCAAATCCGCTGCGGACGTGGTATTGCGCGTGCCGGTTGGCACCGTGGTGAGCGAATTGGAAAGCGGCGCGCAGATCGCCGACCTGGGGTGCGACGGAGAGCGGGCGTTGCTCGCCGCGGGCGGCGCCGGAGGGCTCGGCAATCTGCACTACAAATCGAGCATCAATCGCGCGCCGCGCCAGTTCACGCGCGGCGGCGACGGCGAGCACCGCCGGTTGAAACTCGAACTGAAGCTGCTCGCCGACGCCGGACTCCTCGGCATGCCCAACGCCGGCAAGTCCACCCTCATCCGCGCCCTCTCCGCCGCGCGTCCCAAGGTCGCGGACTATCCCTTCACCACGCTTGCCCCGAGCCTCGGCGTGGTGCGGGTGGACGTCAGCCGCAGCTTCGTGCTGGCCGACATCCCGGGCCTGATCGAGGGCGCCGCCGAAGGGGCGGGCCTCGGCCACCAGTTCCTGCGCCATCTCGCGCGCACGCGCGTGCTGCTGCACCTGGTGGATGTCGCGCCGCTGGACGAAGCCGTCGACCCCGTGCGCGAGGCGAAAGCGATCGCAGCCGAACTGAGGAAGTACGATGAGGCGCTCTACCTCAAGCCGCGCTGGGTGGTGCTCAACAAAATCGACATGGTCGCCGCCGATGAGCGCGCCCGCGCGGTCAAGCGCTTTCTCAAGGATTTTGGCTGGAAGGGAAAAAGCTTTATCATTTCCGCGCTCACCGGCGAGGGCTGCCGCGAACTTGCGTACGCGGTTATGGAGCACCTGGAACAGGCTTCCGGATCCGGGAGTCCGGCAAAACCGGGGCGCAATCGCAAGATCCCGAATCCCGAATCCTGAACTCTGATTCCCGAATCCTATGTCATCCGTCCTGGAAAAGGCGCGGCTCCTGGTCGTCAAAGTGGGATCGAGCCTGGTCACCAGCCAGGGCCGCGGGCTCGACCTCGCTGCGCTCACTCGCTGGGCCGGGCAGATCGCTGAGCTGAGGCGCATGGAGCGCAAGGTCGTGCTGGTATCGAGCGGGGCGATCGCCGCCGGCATGCAGCGCCTCGGATGGGACAAGCGCCCGCGCGCGCTGCATGAACTGCAGGCGGCGGCGGCCGTGGGCCAGATGGGCCTGATCCAGGCCTACGAAACCTGTTTCCGCAAGCACCAGTTGCTGACCTCGCAGATCCTGCTCACGCACGAGGACCTGGCGGACCGCAAGCGCTACCTCAACGCCCGCTCCACGCTGCGCACCCTGCTCGGCCTGGGCGTGATCCCGATCATCAACGAGAACGACACGGTCGCCAGCGACGAGATCCGCTTCGGCGACAACGACACGCTGGCGGCACTGGTCACCAATCTCATCGAGGCCGACGCCCTGGTGATCCTCACCGACCAGGCCGGGCTCCACGACAAGGACCCGCGCCGGGACGCCACCGCCGTCCTGGTCGCGGAAGCGCGCGCGGGCGACCCGGCGCTGGAGGCGATGGCGGGCGGCGCCGGCAGCCCCACCGCGCTCGGCGGCATGCTCACCAAGGTGCTGGCCGCGAAGCGCGCCGCGCGCGGCGGCGCGCACACCGTGATTGCCTCGGGACACGAGAACGACGTGCTGCCGCGGCTCGCCCGCGGCGAGCGGGTAGGCACGCTGCTTTCTGCAGAGCGGGCTACGCTCGCGGCGCGCAAGCAATGGCTCGCCGATCATCTGCAGGTACGCGGCAGCCTGCTGCTCGACGCCGGCGCGGTGAGGGCGCTGACGGTGCAGGGCAAAAGCCTGTTGCCGATCGGGGTGCACGAAGTGCGCGGGGAATTCGAGCGCGGCGAAGTGGTGAGCTGCCTCGATGAGTCACAACGCGAGATCGCGCGCGGGCTCACCAACTACAATTCGGCCGAAGCACGCCGCATCCTGCGCACGCCTTCGAGCGAGATCGAGGCGCGGCTGGGCTACGTGGACGAGCCCGAGCTGATACACCGTGACAACCTCGTGCTGCTGTAACCGAGCGATGGGCCACGCGACGGTCCAGCCGATTCCCGGTATCATTCCACTTGCCTGACATTCACAGGGAGAACGACCATGCGCTTCACCGCCCTAACGGTTCTTGCAACCGCCCTCCTCGTGTCCCACGCTCACGGCGCGGCAGCCCCCAACATGAAGGACGGCCTGTGGGAAATCACGATGAAAATGGAGATGGCGGGCATGCCCCAGGCGATGCCGCCACAGGTCATGCAGCAGTGCATCACCAAGAAGGACCTCCAGGATCCGGCCAAGGCCACGCCGGGCAGCACTCACGACGGCCGCTGCAAAATGACCGATCACAAGATGCAGGGCAATACCGCGACCTGGAACGTGGTTTGCACTGACGGCACGACGGGCAGCGGCACCGCCACCTACAGCAGCACGTCTTACACCAGCGCCAACAAGATCACGTCGCAGCAGGGCGGCCAGGCGCATGCCATGACCATACATCACAACGGCCGCTATCTCGGGGATTGCAAGAAACCGTAACGGCTGCCGGCGGCGGAACCTGCGCCCGGCGCCGGCTACCGGGAAATGGGGGCGCCGTACTTCAGCCGCTGCAGCACTTCGCGCGTGGTCGTGACCGGGTCCCTGCCATCGCAGAAGACATCCGAGTAGAGCACGATGTGGTGGCGGTTGATGCTCTGCGTCTCTATACGGCGCCATTGCGGACTGCGCGCCCGCACCCAGCTGCCGTCCGCCCTTCCCAGCGCGTAGTACTTCTGCTCGCGCGTCTCACAGCGCATGCCCTCGAAGCTGACGTTGGTGGCACCGCCCACCGTCCTGACGAGCAGGGTGTAGCGCACCACGCCGTCCTCGCCTACGGACAGCGACCGCGCGTCGATGAAGAAACGGTGCTGGCTCGCGCCGCCGCCCTCGAATGGCACCAGGTGCTCGGGCCCGGGATAGGGCGGGATCATGCTCTCGATTTCTTTCCACGGCTTCTTGTCCTCGTCAAAATCGATGTCCCATTGCTGCCACTTCCCCGTCTGCGGCGAAGCGGCGCACGCTGCGAGCGCCGCAAGAATGACCAGGGCAACAACAGCGCCGCGCACGCAGCGCGCGGCCCTGGAATCAAAGCGGGAGTCCATCACCATTGTCGCCGGAAAGGCATGCCGCCAGCATAGCAAGCGGCCAGCGCGCTGACCAAACAGGTGACGCGGCAGTTATGCAGCCAGGTCGGCGACCAGGGACGCGCGCGCGCCAGGCTCGATGCTGGCAACGCTAACGGTGTAGTCGGGATGGTCGATGCCAATGGCGAACCCGGCGCCGTTCTTCAGCGCCTGCACCATGGGGCGGGCGAGCTCGATGCGGAGAAAGTGCACGGCGGAAGTCTTATCGGCGTTCTCGCGCTCGAGATCCTCGTCGGCAATGGCGTAGACCCGGGCGTGGCCCTCGACCTGCACCCAGACGCGGTCCTCGATGCCGATCAGCCGGGCCAGCATGCGCTGGCGCTCCGCCACGTCCGGATACTCGATCAGCAGCGTCGCCTTCCAGTTGCCGCCGTCGGGAACCAGCGGATTGTAGGCGTCGAGCTCGTCCTGAATGCCCGCCTCCTCGAAGATGCGCTCGACGCGCAGCATTTCCTGGATCTGGTAGCGGACGGTGAGCTCGTCCTCGAACATCAGCGTGACGTGCTCGCCGAGGGCGAGCGTGCGGTTTTTCTTGTGCGCCATCACGCGCGCGCGGAATTCTGTCCGCGTCCTGGCGTAGGCTTCGAGCGGTATCAGGCTGTTGCGGGTGATGTGGGGCATGCAGAATTCCGTGAATCGTGAGTGGTAAATGGTAAATCGAAGATTCGTGAAGGCTACGATTTACGATTCACGATTTACCATTCACGGGTTTCAAAGGCCGTAGGCCATGCGTATCAATGTGATCGGATGTTCTTTCCGTGCGGCAGTTGCTCCCATCCCCTGCAGGATATGGCGGCCGGCGATGGCGCAGTCGGAACTGACGTAGTCGGGAGCCGACTCCGCCATCTGGCGGAATACCGGGCGGCCAATCTTCATCGAGTTCTCGAAGTACTCCTTTTTCACGCCCCAGGTGCCATCGTGCCCGGCGCAGCGCTCGACGGTGGTGACCTTGGTGCCCGGGACCATCTCCAGCAGCTCGCGCGTTTTCTGCCCCATGTTCTGCACCCGCAGGTGGCACGGTACGTGGTAGGAAACCTTGCCCAGCGGCTGACTGAAGCCGGTCTTGAGCAGGCCGTCCTTGTGGCGCGACACCAGGTACTCGAAAGGGTCGAACATCGCTTCCGCCACCGCTGCGACGTCGGCGTCGCCCGGGAACATCAGCGGCAGCTCCTGCTTGAACATCAGCGCGCATGACGGCACCGCGGTGAGGATCGCGTAGCCCTCGCGCGCGAGCCGCGCCAGCACGGGGATGTTGGCGTCCTTGCTGCGCGCCACCGCCTCGAGGTCGCCCAGCTCGAGCTTGGGCATGCCACAACAGGCTTCCTTCTCGACGATGATGGCCGGCACCTCGTTGTGCGCGAGAATCTTCAGCAAGTCATGGCCGATGCCCGGCTCGTTGTAGTTGACGTAACAGGTCGCGAAGATCGCGACCTTGCCCGGCGTCGCCTTGCCATCCGTCACCGGAAACGACGCTATTGGCCTGGCGGTGCTGCGGAACGTCGCGCTGTCGTACTCGGGCAGCACGCGGTCCTGGTGGATGCCGAGCACGCGGTCCATGATGCCGCGCGTGAACCCGGCCCGGTTGACAGCATTGACCACCTGCACCACCACCGGGATCGATGCCAGCTTGCCCAGGGCATCGGTACTGGAGAGCAACCGGTCGCGGAACTTCACTTCGCCCTTGTGGAACTTGACCGCCTTGGCGCGCAACATGAGGTGCGGGAAATCCACGTTCCACGCGTGCGGCGGCACGTACGGGCACTTGGTCATGTAGCACATGTCGCACAGGTAACACTGGTCCACCACCTTGCCGAAATCGGCCTTGTTGACGCTGTCGACTTCCAGGGTGGGGCTCCCGTCCACCAGGTCGAACAAGGTCGGAAACGCCGTGCACAGATTCACGCAGCGGCGGCAGCCGTGGCAAATGTTGAAAACGCGCTCGAGCTCCTGGTCGAGTTGCGCCGCGTCGTAAAAGTCCGCCGCTTGCCAGTCGAGCGGATGCCGGGTGGGAGCCTCCAGGCCCCCTTCACGAATGGTCATGGTGAGGTGTCAGGCGTGAGGTGTAAGGGGCGAATAAAGAGCAGGGGCGAGGCTCACGCCTCACCCCCCTCACGCCTCGCCCCTCACGGGTTCGTCAGTCGGCCAATGCGTCCAGGGCCTTCTGGAAACGGTTGGCGTGCGAGCGCTCCGCCTTAGCCAGCGTCTCAAACCAGTCGGCGATTTCGCCGAAGCCTTCGCCGCGCGCGGTCTTGGCCATGCCCGGGTACATGTCGGTGTACTCGTGGGTCTCGCCGGCGATCGCCGCCTTGAGGTTCTCGCGCGTCTTGCCGATCGGCAGGTTGGTCGCCGGGTCACCACAGGCTTCGAGGTATTCCAGGTGGCCGTGCGCGTGCCCGGTCTCGCCTTCCGCGGTAGAACGGAACACGGCCGAGACATCGTTCTGCCCTTCGACGTCAGCCTTCGCTGCGAAGTACAGGTAGCGCCGGTTGGCCTGCGATTCGCCGGCAAAGGCAGCCTTCAGATTCTCGTGGGTCTTGGATCCCTTGATCTGCATAAATACCTCCTTGTAAACAATTACTTAGGTAATGTCCCGGGCTCAAGGAAGCACTTACTCCTGCCACCAATAGCCCCATATTAGACTAAGTCTAATCTGTGAATCCAGTATAGGGAGCCGGGCGGGACGCTGTCAATAGCTACGCCACTGCGGGCTTACGGGTCCAGCACGCCTGCTCGATCGGCGCGCTTGCCGCGCGCGGGATGCCGGCCCAGATACGGCGCCAGCTCTTCCAGCGCGCGCTGGTAAACCTCGCGCTTGAACTCGATCACCGCATCCATCGGCACCCAGTAGTCGCTCCAGCGCCAGGCGTCGAATTCCGGCTTGCTGGAAGCCCGCAGGCGCACATCGCAGTCGCGGCCAACGAGCCGCAGCAGGAACCAGATCTGTTTCTGGCCACGGTAGTTGCCGCGCCACTCACGCCGAAGCCACTGGTCCGGCACATCGTAACGCAGCCAGTCGCGCGTGCGCCCGAGCACCTGCACGTGCTGCGGCTCGAGCCCCACCTCCTCTTTCAGCTCGCGATACATGGCAGCCTCCGGCGCCTCGCCATGCTTGATGCCGCCCTGGGGAAACTGCCACGCGTGTTCGCGGACCCGCTTGCCCCAGAAAACTTCGTTTTTACAACTACATAGGACTATGCCTACGTTCGGGCGATATCCGTCGCGATCGATCATGGAATCCCCTGGACCAGCGGTTGGTTGTCATGATTTTTTCACAGTTCGGACTCAAACAAAAGCCTCACCGCGCGGAAACACGGTTCCGGGTTCCGAGTTCCAAGTTCCAAGTTCGGCGTCTGTCATTGAACTCTGAACAGTGAACGCGACGAGCTACAAGTAGAGCTGCTGCTCATCGTAGTGGTTCATCTTGCGCAGGCCCCGCACGAACTTGCCGAACTCGAGCCCGTAGCGCGCCTCGAGCCCGCGGGCCCTCGCGTCCAGTTCGTCCCAAAGCGGGTTGCCCGGCGCGTCGCGGAACGCGAATACGATAACGTTGCCCGGCCGTTCCGCCGGCAGGCACACCGTCCCGGCCGGGAAAGTGGAGTCGATGCGCTCGAGAGTGTCGTCGAACGCCCGGTCCGACCCCCACAGGTTCACCACCAGCACGCCGCCCGCATCGAGGCGCCGCCGGCAGGCGGCGTAGAACGCCCGCGACGACAACGTCTCGACCTGCGATTCACCGTCGTAGCCATCTACCAGGATCGCGTCGTAGGCGGACCCGTCGCGCGCAATGAACTCCGCGCCGTCGCAGACCCGCACGGTGAAGCGCCCGTCGCCGGCCGGCACCTCGAACATGCGGCGCGCCACCGCCACTACCTGCGGGTTGATCTCGAGCACCTCGCTCACCGTCTCCGGCATCCGGTGGTAGACGAACTTTGCGAGCGAGCCGCCGCCGAGACCGACCATCAACACGCGGGACGGCGTGGAATGGAACAGCAGGAACGCCATCATGCTGCGGGTATAGGCGAGTTCGAGATCGTGCGGGCGCGCGAGACGCATCGAGCTCTGGATGGTGTCGCTGCCGATGTGCAGCGAGCGCACGCCGTACTTCTCGGTCACGTACACCGATTCGTCGCTGGCGGACTTGCGCCAGCGCCATCGGGAAAAGAAGCTCATGCCGCTGACAGGCGCAATCGGGTTGGTAGAATAGCGTTTTCGCGAATCCTGGAAGCTATCTCAATCATGCGCGTCACGCAATTCCTGCTTTCCACTCTCAGGGAAACCCCCGCCGATGCCGAGGTCATCAGCCACCGGCTCATGCTGCGCGCAGGAATGATACGCCAGCTTGCCCGCGGCATTTACACCTGGATGCCGCTCGGCCTGCGCGTACTACGCAAGGTGGAGAGCATCGTGCGCGCCGAGATGAACGCCGCCGGCGCGATCGAGCTCTGCATGCCCGCGGTGCAGCCGGCGGAGTTGTGGCAGGAGTCCAGGCGCTGGGAGCAGTACGGGCCGGAGCTGCTGCGCGTCAAGGACCGGCACCAGCGCGATTTCTGCATCGGCCCCACGCACGAGGAAGTGGTAAGCGACATCGTGCGCCAGGAGGTGAAAAGCTACCGCCAGCTGCCGCTCAACCTGTACCAGATCCAGACCAAGTTCCGCGACGAAATCCGGCCGCGCTTCGGCGTGATGCGCGCGCGCGAGTTCGTGATGAAGGACGCGTACTCTTTCCACGCCGACCTCGCGAGCCTGGAGCGCACCTATCGCGAGATGGTCGAGTGCTATACGCGCATCTTCACGCGGCTCGGCCTCAGGTTCCGCGCCGTTGCCGCGGACACGGGCGCGATCGGCGGCACCGGCTCGCACGAGTTTCCCGTGCTGGCGGACTCCGGCGAGGATGCGATCGCCTCCTGCCCGGACTCCGACTACGCCGCCAACGTCGAACTGGCGGAGGCGGTGGCGCCCGCGGCGCCACGGGCCGCAGCGAAGGAAGCGCTGCAGAAAGTGCATACGCCCGGCGTGAAAACCATCGCCGACCTCTGCGCGTTCCTGAAGGTCCCCGCCGCGCGCACGGTGAAAGCCGTGGTGGTGGACGGCGCCGACGGCAAGCCGGTGCTGCTGATGGTGCGCGGCGACCACGAGTTGAACCTGGTCAAGGCCGGGAAGCTCGCGCAGGTGAAGCAGCCGGTCGCTTTTTCCTCCGTCGAGGCCATCCGGGCGACGTTCGGGGCGAATCCCGGATCGCTGGGGCCGGTCGGCTTCGGCGGCACCGTCATCGCCGACCGCACCATTGCTGCGATGGGCGATTTCGTCATCGGCGCCAACGAGAACGACCATCACTACACCGGCGCCAACATCACGCGCGATTTCCCGGAACCGGTGGTGGCCGACATCCGCAACGTGGTGGCGGGAGACGCGAGCCCCGACGATCGCGGCCGGCTCGAAATCCTGCGCGGCATCGAGGTCGGCCACGTGTTCCAGTTGCGCACCAAGTATTCGAAGGCGATGAACCTCGCCTTCCTCGACGAGGCGGGCCAGTCGCGGATCATGGAAATGGGCTGCTACGGCATCGGCATCACGCGCATCGTTGCCGCCGCCATCGAGCAGAATTACGACGAGCGCGGCATCATCTTTCCGCGCGCGATGGCGCCGTTCGAGCTGGCCATCGTGCCGATCGGCATGGGCAAGAGCGCCCCGGTGCGCGAGACCGCCGAGAACCTGTACCGCGAACTCACGGCAGCAGGCATCGACGCGCTCCTCTACGATCGCGACGAGCGTCCTGGCGTCATGTTCGCCGACATGGAGTTGATCGGCATTCCGCATCGCGTGGTAGTCGGTGACAGAGGCCTCAAGGGCGGTCACATCGAATACCAGGGGCGGCGCGACGCCAAGGCCCAGGCCGTGTCCTTGCAGGATGCGGTTAATTACGTAAAATCAAAGGTGTGCGTAGACTAACCCACTCCGCCTTCCAGTTCGCCTGGACGCTCGCCCTGGCGGTGCCGGGGGCCGCTTACCCGGGCAACCAGATTTACGAACCGCTGTCCGCCAGCGTGCAGGCGGCGCTGCACAAGTCGATCTCCGACCACGCCACGCCGTTTCTGGCGTTCGACACCGAGGCGCAGGCGCGGCGCTGGCTGACCGATATGTCGACGCGGCTTGCCCGAGGCATGCCGGACCGAACCCAGCGCGAGGAATTCCTGGTCACGGTGCACTACGAGGCCAAACGCGCCGGGCTCGACCCGCAGCTGGTGCTGGGACTGATCCAGGTGGAAAGCAATTTCCGCAAGCACGCGGTCTCGCGCGCCGGCGCCCGCGGCTACATGCAGGTAATGCCGTTCTGGGTGAAACTGATCGGCGGTGACAATGACCACAACCTGTTCAACCTGCGCACCAACCTGCGCTTCGGCTGCCTGATCATGCGGCATTACCTCGATATCGAGAACGGCGACCTCTACCGCGCGCTCGGGCGCTACAACGGCAGCCTGGGCAAGCCCGATTATCCGACTGCGGTGGTGCGCGCCTGGCAGCGCAACTGGCAGTATTCCTCGTAGACCGCACAGGAGTTTGTCGGACTTGGCCCCGACAAACTCCTGGTCCGACACGCTGCTAGGCCGCCTGGATCCGCACGGGCGCGATGGCCGGCTCCGCCGCCGCCCTGCGGAACAGCTCAGCGAGCGGGAGTTGGAGGCGGCCCTCGATGCCGCCCGCAAGCTCCAGCGCGAGATGGTCGAGTTCCTGCCCCGACTGGCGCGCCGGCAACCTGGCGCCCGGGCGGAACACGAATTGGTGATAGACGTCGGCCACGCTGATCTCGGCCGCGTCGCGAATCAGCGCCCAGCCGTTGCCGGTCCGCCCCACCCAGTGTGCCGTGCCCATCGCATCGAGCATTGTCTCGATGCGATCCATGGGCAGCTTCACGACACCGTGCAGGTGCAACAGGGTGGCCACCTTGCCGGTGCGGTGCGCCTCCCATAGCACCCGCAGGATCTGCAGCGCATCGAGGAACTGGGCGCCGGGCGCGGCCTCACCCTGGGCGGCGCGCTCGCGCCATTCCGGCATCACCGCGGCAGCCACTGCGCCGGATAGCACCACCAGCCACGACAGGTAGATCCACAGCAGGAAGATGGGCACGCTGGCGAACGCGCCGTAGACCAGCGTGTGGGTCGGAAAATGCGTGATGTAGAACGCGAAACCGTGCTTCATGCCCTCGAAAGCAAACGCCGCGAGGAAGCCGCCGGAGAGCGCGTCGCGCGCGAGCACGCGCCGGTTCGGTATGGTCAGGTAGAGCAGCGTAAAAGCGAGCGCGGTGAGCAGTATCGGCACCACGTTGAGCAGCGCTTCGCCGGCCAGCGGCACGTCCTTCACCAGCCCCAGGGACTCGCTCACCAGCCACGACGTGAGCGACAGGCTGGCGCCGATCAAGACCGGCCCCACGGTCAGCAGCGCCCAGTAGATGAAGATGCGCTGCGCCGTCGCGCGCGGGCGCGGCACGCGCCAGATCTGGTTCAACGCGCGGTCTATCGTCTGCAGCACGATCATCGCCGTGACGAAGAGGAACAACACACCGACCGCGGTGAGCTTGCCCGCGTTCTCGGCGAATTGCACGGCGTAGGCCGCGATGGACTCGGCCGCTTCCGGCAGCATGTTCTCGACCAGAAACTGCTGGATGTGCAGCATCAACTCGCGGAACACCGGGAACGCCGACAGCAGCGTCAGCGCGACGGTGATGATCGGCACCACTGCCAGCAGCGCGGTGAAAGTGAGGCTGGAGGCGATCTGCAGGCAGCGCTCCCCGGCGAAGCGCCGCCACGCCATGCGCGCGAAGTCGATGAGCGGCGGGGTCTTCCTGAGCTTGAGCATCGCGCCGTAACCGTGCACAGTGGAGGTTGCTATGATACTCCCGGCCCCCGCCGTCACCCCGCGATGAAGGAAATCCTCGTTCTCTACTACAGCCACACCGGCGCGGTGAAAGAGATGGCGCAACTCATCGCGCGCGGCGTGGAGCAGGTCGCCGGCTGCGCCGCCCGCGTGCGCACCGTACCCAGGGTTTCAGCGGCGCACGAGGCGGCCGCGCCCGCGGTGCCCGCGTCCGGGGCGCCGTACGCCGAGTTGAAGGACCTTGAGGAATGCGCCGGCCTGGCGCTGGGCTCGCCCACGCGCTTCGGCAACATGGCGGCGCCGATGAAGTACTTCTGGGACGCAACCGGCGAGCACTGGCTGAAAGGCCGGCTCGCCGGCAAGCCGGCCGCGGTATTCACCTCCACCGCGAGCTTGCATGGAGGACAGGAAACCACGCTGCTCACCATGATGCTGCCGCTGCTGCACCACGGCATGCGGATCGTGGGGTGGCCCTATACCGAGCCGGAACTGTTTGCCACCGCGTCCGGCGGCACCCCCTACGGCGCCAGCCACCATGCCGGCAGTGCCGGCGAGCACCCGCTCACCGAGCACGAGCGCCGGCTCTGCATCGCGCTCGGGCGCCGGCTCGCCGAGATTGCGGCCCGGCTTGCGCGCTAGGGTCGGACGATGAGGCGCGCAGCCCACCTGGCGGCCTGCGCGAGCCTCACCGCGCTCATTTTTCTCTGCCTCGCCTGGGAACTGTGGCTCGCGCCGCTGCGCCCCGGCGGCTCGTGGCTGATGCTGAAAGCGCTGCCGCTGCTCGCGCCCCTGTTCGGCGTCCTGCACGGCCGGATCTACACCTTCCAGTGGGCGCTGCTGCTGATCCTCGCCTATTTCGCCGAGGGCGTGGTGCGCGCCTGGGGTGACGCCGGGCCCGCGGCGCGCCTGGCCCTCCTCGAGACCGGGCTCGCCGCCGTGTTCTTCGCGAGCAGCATCGTCTACGTGCGCCGGGCTCGACGCCCGGCCGGCGCCAACGGCTCTCCCTGAGCCGCGATTCCCTCCCGGCGCGAAGTTTCGGATTAGCTTTAGCGCGCGCGGCGGGCGAAGTCCTCATCTCTCGCGAGTATCCCGGCGCCGCGTGCGCTAAAGCTGCGGGTTGATGCGCTCCAGTTTCGAGTGCAGCTTGTTGAGAGCGTTAATGTAGGCTTTGGCCGAGGCCACGACGATATCGGTGTCGGCGCCCTGGCCGTTCACGATGCGCCCGCTCTTCGACAGCCGCACCGTCACTTCGCCCTGCGAATCGGTGCCGCTCGTGATGTTGTTGACCGAGTAGAGCAGCAGCTCGGCGCCGCTCGCGACGACAGCCTCGATCGCCTTGAACGAGGCATCGACCGGGCCGCTGCCCTGCGCCTGCGCCGGCCTCTCGCTGCCGCCGTCGGACAGCACGATCCTGGCGAACGGCTTCTCGCCGGTTTCCGAATGCGCGGTCAGGGACACCAGGCGGTAGCGCTCGTTTGCCACGTGCTCGAGGGACTCCTCGGTGATCAGCGCTTGCAGATCCTCGTCGAAGATCTCGCGCTTCTTGTCGGCCAGGTCCTTGAAGCGCTTGAACGCGGCATTCAACGCCTCCTCGGACCCGAGCACGATGCCGATCTCCTGCAACCGCGTCTTGAAGGCGTTGCGGCCGGACAGCTTGCCGAGCGTCAGGCGATTGGTGCTCCAGCCGACGGATTCGGCGCTCATGATCTCGTAGGTCTCGCGGTGCTTCAACACCCCATCCTGGTGAATACCGGACTCGTGCGCGAAGGCGTTGGCGCCGACGATCGCCTTGTTGGGCTGCACCGGGTAGCCGGTGATGCCGGAAACGAGCTTGGAGGCCGGCACGATCTGCGTGGCATCAATGCCGGTGTCGCAGGCAAACACGTCCTGGCGCGTGCGCACCGCCATCACGATCTCCTCGAGCGAGGCATTGCCGGCGCGCTCGCCGAGCCCGTTCACCGTGCACTCGACCTGGCGCGCGCCGTTCAGCACGGCGGAGAGCGAATTGGCGACGGCGAGACCCAGGTCGTTGTGGCAATGCACCGACCACACCACCTTGTCGGAATTGGGGATCCGCTCGCGGAGCTTGCGGATCAGCGGGCCGAAATGGTCGGGCAACGTGTAGCCCACCGTGTCCGGCACGTTGATCGTGGTCGCGCCGGCCTTGATCACCCGCTCGAGGATGCGGCAGAGAAAGTCGAGGTCCGAGCGGCCCGCGTCTTCGGGCGAAAATTCGACGTTATCCGTATACTCGCGCGCCCACTTGACCGCTCTCACCGCCTGCTCGATCACCTGGGAGGGCTCCATGCGCAGCTTCTTTTCCATGTGGATGGGGCTGGTCGCGATGAAGGTGTGCACGCGCGGCGAGCGCGCGCCCCTGACCGCCTCGCCGCAACGGCGCACGTCCTTCTCGTTGGCGCGCGCCAGCCCGCATACCGTGCTGTCCTTGATGATGGATGCGACTGCGCGCACCGCCTCGAAGTCGCCGTCGCTCGACGCCGGAAATCCGGCCTCGATCACGTCCACGCGCATGCGCTCGAGCTGGCGCGCGATCCGCAGCTTCTCGTCCCCGGTCATGGCCGCGCCCGGGCTCTGCTCGCCGTCGCGCATCGTGGTGTCGAAAATGATTAATTTTTCCTTGGCCATGGTTCTCTCCGTTAGTTGCGGCGTCTGCGGCCTGGCTCCGGCCGGTGCGCGCGCGTGTTTCTACAGTTTCCCGCTGCGGGATGCGCCGCGGCGGGGTGAAACAACAGATTGTGGGAAAAGGGTGTTTGCGCCTAGCGGCGCAGCAGCAGACCGGCCAGCAGAAGGCTGGCAGGGAGAAACGCTACATGGGTCTGCGTCAAGCTGGACATGGCTTGGAATATATAGGCATTTGCAACCCAAGACAAGATCGCCGGCTCAGGCGCCGGGTGGGGGCGGCGGCGCCTTGCCGAGGGCCCCGCTGCGGAACTGCTCGTAGAGCCAGATCACGTAGCCCGAGGCGCCATAGCCCAGGAACAGCAGGAACAGCATCTGCGGCCAGGTGCTGGAGAGCATGAACAGCGCCATCAGGCCGAAGGTGATACCGACCACTACCGAGAACGAGACGCTCTTTCTCAGGTTGATATCCTTGCCGCTGTAGAACTTGAAGTTGCTCACCATGGTAAGTCCTGCGAACGCGGTGAGCCCCCACGCCAGCCACTTCACGTCCTGGCCCCTGATCTGGTACTCGTCGAGCGCCCACACCAGCCCCGCGATAAGGCACGCCGCCGCGGGGCTCGGCAACCCCTGGAAGAAGCGTTTGTCCGCGACCTCGAGCGTGGTGTTGAAGCGCGCGAGCCGCAGTGCCGCGCACGCGCAGTACATGAAGGCGGCGATCCAGCCCAACTTGGTGGTGAGCCACGGCCCGAGCCAGGCCACGGTCTCCATGTCGGCGAAGTCCTTCAACGCCCACACGTACACCACCAGCGCCGGCGCCACCCCGAACGACACCATGTCGGAGAGGCTGTCGTACTCGGCGCCGAACGCGCTCTGGGTGCGCGTCAGGCGGGCGACCCGGCCATCGAGACCGTCGAACACCATCGCCACGAAGATCGCCATCGCGGCCTGCTCGAAGCGCCCGTTCATCGCCTGCACGATCGCGTAAAAACCGGCGAACAGCGCGACGGTCGTGAGCAGGTTCGGCAGCCAATAGATGCCGCGCCGCGTAAAGCGCGACTTGATGAAGACTCGTTGGTCGCGTGAGTCCTGCATGAAGGCGGTAAATCGTTAATCGTTAATCGTGAACGGGTGTCGCGCTGATGGTAATGCCCGATTTACCATTCACCATTTACCATTCACGGCTTTAGGGGAGCATCGCCAGCACGCTGGCAGTGGCGTAGACCTTGTCACCCACCGCCGCGACCGGCCGCGACTCCAGCGGCAGGTAGACGTCGACGCGCGACCCGAACCGGATGAAGCCGTAGCGCTCGCCGCGCGCCAGCCGCTGGCCGGGCCGGGCGTAGCACAGGATGCGCCGCGCGATGAGCCCGGCGATCTGCACGCAGGTGACGTCGGCGCCGCCCGCGGTGCGCATCCACAGCGCGTTGCGCTCGTTCTCGAGCGAGGACTTCGACAGCGCGGCGTTGAAGAAGCTGCCGCGGTGATACCAGGCGTCGCGCACCTCGCCGTCCACCGGGCTGCGGTTGGAATGGGCGTTAAACACGTTCATGAACACGGAGAGCTTGAGGGCATCGCGCTCGAGATAGGGGTCGCGCACGCGCTCGACCGCGACGATGCGGCCGTCCGCCGGGGACAGTACCGCCTTGGGCTCGCGCGGCACCGCGCGCGGCGGGTCGCGGAAGAACTGCACCATGAAGGCAACGACGAGCCACAGTGGCAGCGCCCACCAGCCGCCGGCCAGCCAGTGCGTGATCCCCGCCGCCACGACGGCCGCCGCGATGAACGGCCAGCCTTCACGCGCGATGTACGGGTGCGGATACGCGCTCGCGCCGTCAGGCGGGAGGCGGGAGGCGGGAGGCGCGCCCGCCAGGATTTTTGGCTCGTCAGTCATCGTTCGCCACTCAACACTAGTTTTTCGACTGGTCCACCAGCCGGTTCTTCTTGATCCACGGCATCATGTCGCGCAGCTTGGCGCCGACCGTTTCCACCGAGTGCGCCTGGCCGATGCGGCGCATCGCCTTCAACATCGGCGCGCCGGCCCGGTTCTCCAGGATGAATTCCTTCGCGAACTGCCCGCTCTGGATCTCCTGCAGGATCTTCTTCATCTCCGCGCGCGTCTGCTGGTTGACGATGCGCGGGCCGCGCGTGAAGTCGCCATACTCGGCGGTGTTTGACACCGAGTAGCGCATGTTGGCGATGCCGCCCTCGTAGATGAGGTCGACGATCAACTTCACCTCGTGCAGGCACTCGAAGTACGCCATCTCCGGCGCGTAGCCGGCTTCGACCAGCGTGTCATAGCCGGCCTCGATCAGCGCCGTCAGCCCGCCGCACAGCACCACCTGCTCGCCAAAAAGATCGGTTTCGCATTCCTCGCGGAAGGTGGTCTCGATCACGCCGGCGCGCGCGGAGCCGATCGCCGCGGCGTAGGACAGCGCGATGTCGCGCGCCTTCTTGGACGGGTTCTGCGCCACCGCGATCAGCGACGGCACGCCGCCGCCCTGGGTATAGGTCGAGCGCACGAGATGGCCGGGGCCTTTCGGCGCGATCATGATGACGTCGAGGTCGGCGCGCGGCTCGATTTGCTTGAAGTGGATGTTGAAGCCGTGGGCAAAAGCGAGCGTGGCGCCGTTCCTGATATTGGGCTCGATTTCGTCCCGATAGACCTGCGCGTGATGCTCGTCCGGCAGCAGGATCATCACGATTTCCGCGCCCTTCACCGCCGCACCCACTGCCTTCACCTGCAGACCCGCTTTTTTTGCCTTGTTCCAGGACGCGCCGCCCTGGCGCAGGCCCACGCTCACTGGGACACCGGATTCCTTCAGGTTGTTGGCGTGGGCGTGCCCCTGCGAACCGTAGCCGATGATGGCCACGCGCTTCCTCTTGATGAGCGACAGGTCGGCGTCTTTGTCGTAATAGATCTTCATCGTTCTTCCTTCGGAAAAAAGCGTGAGGCGTCAGGCGTTAGGCGTGAGGTGGCCACCACGAAGGGTTCTGCGCCTCACTCCTCACCCCTCACCCCTCACTAGACTCTTAATACCCGGTCGCCGCGGCCGATGCCGGAGGCGCCGGTGCGCACCGTCTCCAGGATTGCGCTGCGGTCGATCGCCTTGAGAAATGCGTCGAGCTTGGAGCCGGTGCCGGTCAACTCGATGGTGTAATCCCGGTCGGTGACGTCGATGATACGGCCGCGGAATATGTCGGCCATGCGCTTCATTTCCTCGCGGTCCTTGCCCACCGCGCGCACTTTCACCAGCATCAGTTCGCGCTCGATGTGATCGCCGTCGGAGAGATCGATGACCTTCACCACGTCCACCAGCTTGTTCAGCTGCTTGGTGATCTGCTCGATCACCTCGTCGGAGCCGCTGGTGACGATGGTCATGCGCGACAACGTCGGATCCTCGGTGGGCGCCACGGTCAGCGACTCGATGTTGTAGGCGCGCGCGGAGAACAGGCCGGCCACGCGCGACAGCGCCCCGGCCTCGTTCTCGAGCAGGATGGAGACGATGTGCCTCATACCAGGATCATCTCCGACAAGCCCTTGCCGCCCGGTATCATCGGGAACACGTTCTCGGTCTGATCGGTGATGAAGTCCATGAACACCAGATCATTCTTGCGCGAGAACGCCTCCTGCAGCGCCGGCTCGACGTCAGCCGGCTTTTCGATCTTCATGCCGACGTGGCCGTAGGCCTCAGCGAGCTTTACGAAATCCGGCAGCGCATCCATGTACGACTCCGCATAGCGGTTGCCGTGGAAGAACTCCTGCCACTGCCGCACCATGCCCATGTACTTGTTGTTGAGATTGACCACCTTGATCGGCAACTGGTACTGCTTGCAGGTGGAGAGCTCCTGGATGCACATCTGGATGCTCGCCTCGCCCGTGACGCACGCCACCTGCGACCTGGGATGCGCGAGCTGCACGCCCATCGCGGCGGGAAGTCCGAAGCCCATCGTGCCGAGCCCGCCGGAATTGATCCAGCGCCGCGGTTTCTCGAACTTGTAGAACTGCGCCGCCCACATCTGGTGCTGGCCGACGTCGGAGGTGACGAACGCATCGCCCCGGGTGACTTCGTAGAGCTTCTCGATCACGTACTGCGGCTTGATAAGCGGGCTCGAGCGGTCGTACTTGAGGCAGTCGCGCGAACGCCACTCTCCGATCTGCGCCCACCAGGCCTTGAGCGCCGCCGGGTCGGGCCGCTCCTTTACGGTCTCGAGCTGGCGCAGCAAATCACGCAACACGTCGCGCACGTCGCCCACGATCGGGATGTGCACCTTGACCCGCTTCGAGATCGAGGAGGGATCGACATCGACGTGGATGATGGTGCGTTGCTCGTTGAAGAAATGCCGGGGATTGCCGATCACGCGGTCATCGAAGCGGGCGCCGATCGCGAGCAGCACGTCACAATGCTGCATCGCCATGTTGGCCTCGTAGGTGCCGTGCATGCCGAGCATGCCGAGGAACTGGCGGTCGGTCGCCGGGTACGCGCCCAGCCCCATCAGGGTGTTGGTGCACGGGAAGCCCAGCGCCCGCGTCAACTGCGCCAACTCCTCCGAGGCGTCGCCCAGAATGACGCCGCCGCCGGTGTAGATCATCGGCCGTTGCGCCTGCGTCAGCGTCTGGACCGCCTTCTTGATCTGCCCGGCGTGCACCTTGATGACCGGGTTGTAGGAACGCATCGCGGCGGTCTCGGGATAGCGAAATTCCGCCTTGTTCTGGGTCACATCCTTGGGTATGTCCACTACCACCGGGCCGGGCCGCCCCGTGGTGGCGATGTAGAACGCCTTCTTCATCGTGAGCGCGATATCCTTCACGTCCTTCACCAGGAAATTGTGCTTCACGCAGGGGCGCGTGATCCCCACCGTGTCGCACTCCTGGAAGGCGTCGAGGCCGATCGCGTGCGTCGGCACCTGCCCGGTGACGATGACGAGCGGTATGGAATCCATGTAAGCGGTGGCGATGCCGGTCACTGCGTTGGTGACGCCGGGCCCGGAGGTGACGAGGGCGACGCCCACTTTGTCCGTGGAGCGCGCGTAGCCGTCGGCAGCATGCACCGCCCCCTGCTCGTGCCGCACCAGGATGTGCTTGACCTTGGTCTGCTTGAACAGTTCGTCGTAAATATGCAACACGGCCCCGCCGGGATAGCCGAACAAGTGTTCGACCCCTTCTTCCTGCAGGCAGCGCACTACGATTTCAGCGCCCGTCAGTTCCATGGCGTGACCCAGACAATGCGGAAACCGCCGACGTTACCGGTTGCAGCTGCTTTGGTCAAGCAAAATATCCCTTTAAACAGCAGGATAGAGCAAAACTTCAAGGCGCCCGGCACTCTGGCTTGCGTGGGTCAGATGTTTTGCTAAGATGCCTCGAACCGTGGCGGGCTGGGCAGGCAGGGGATCCCGCGGGCGGTGTGGGCGCAGCCACTCGTTCCGAAAAGGCAAGACCACTGGCCACCAGAAAAGAACTGTCGGATTTCTTCGTCGAAGTCGAGCGCCGCGCTTTCAAGCAGGCGCTGTTCGGGGTGCGGGACGATCAACTGGCGCTGGACATCGTGCAGGACGCCATGCTCAAGCTCACCGAGAAATATTCTGCCCGCCCACCCGCCGAGCTGCCGCCACTGTTCCAGCGCATCCTGCAGAACACCCTTCGGGACTTCTACCGGCGACAGAAGGTGCGCGCGTTGTGGACGACGCCGATCTCGAACCTGCTCGGGTCGGACCCCGAAAGCGACGCCGACCCCCTGGAAACTTTGGAGGTGGCCGACGACTCCAAATTCTCGGAGCCCCCGGCGGTGCAATATGAGAGATCGCAAGTGCTTGCTTTGATTGAAAAAGCTCTTGAGAAGCTGGCGCCCCGTCAACGCCAGGCCTTCCTGCTGCGTTACTGGGAGGAACTGGACGTCACGGCAGCAGCGAAAATTATGGGTTGCTCGGAGGGGAGCGTGAAAACACACTGCTCTCGGGCAACCATTGCGCTCGCCGGGATGCTGAAGAAACAAGGGATCGAATTATGACCCAGCCGGAACACGAACTGGCGCGGAAGATCATCGAGCATCTCGATCACGGCACGGAGCGCCTCGAGCCTGGCACGCGCGAGCGTCTGGCTGCCGCGCGTAAGGTCGCCTTGTCGCACTACCGCGAGGGATCCGAAGCGGTACTCGGTTTGGCGTGGGCCGGGCAGGCGTTGGCGCAGTTTGCGGAACGCCGCCTCCACCACACCCGCCTGCTGGCCGCCGCCGTCGCGATCGCTGTCCTGCTGGCGGGCTTCGCCTACTGGCAGGTGACAGGCCCGGCCGGCAACGACCTCGCCGAAATCGACATGGGGTTGCTGTCTGACGAGCTGCCGCTCAACGCCTATTTCGACAAAGGCTTCGATTCATGGCTAAAACGCTCGTCGCGCTGACGGTCTGGCTATGCTTCGCGCTACCGGCCGTGGCGGCACAGGACAACGCGGGCACTAAAAAGCCGCCGGTCCGCCCGGCGTGGTCGGAGTTGACGCTCCCGCAGCAGACGATCCTCGCCCCGCTCGCCGCCGAGTGGGACAAGATGGACGCGGCGCGGCGCAAGAAATGGGTTGGAATCGCCGCGCAATATCCCAAGATGAAGCCGGCGGAGCAGCAGCGGCTCCAGAAAAACATGGAGGCGTGGGCCAAATTGACGCCGGGGCAGCGCAAGGCAGCGCGCGAAAAATACCAGGCGCTGCAGAAGCTGCCGCCGGACCAGCGCCGCGAAGTCACGGCGCAGTGGCAGCGCTATCAGAATTCCCTCGCCGCGCGGCCCGAGTTCTCGCCGTCCGATCCGCCGGCGCCGCCTGAACCGCAGGCTGCCGAAGCCCCGGCGGCAGCGCCCGTCAAGCCATCCGGCGGCACGGCCACCGCGGGCGCAGCGGCGCCGGCTGGACAGTAGGAGCGTCCCGTTCCGCACGCCAGGGGGTTGGCCGGCGACAGCAGCGCGCCGCCGGGCGCGACTCTCGCCAGCCTGGAGCGGCGCGCGCTCTCCCTGATCTACGAAGCGCTGCTGCTCCTCGCCCTGCTTCTCCTCAGCTCGCTGCCGTTCGTGATGATCGCGCATGAGGCGGACGGCGCTGCTGCGCGCCCGCTGTTCCAGCTCTATCTGCTGACGGTGGCCGCGGCCTACTTCGTCTGGCAGTGGCGCCGCGGCGGACAAACGCTGGCCATGAAGACCTGGCGCATGCGGCTTGTCACGCGCGCGAGCGCCCCGCTCTCCCTGCGGCACGCCACCAGCCGTTTCGTGTTTGCCGTTCCGGGCGTGCTCCTGCTGGGATGCGGATTTCTCTGGGCGCTGGTGGATCGCGAGGGATTATTTCTGCACGACCGCCTCGCCGGAACGCGGATCGTGAATTGCTGATCCGCGTTCCAGTTCCAGGTTCCAAGTTCCAAGTTCCGGGTTCAACCTGGAACCTTGAACATGGAACCTTGAACTATCGTCGCTCCTGCCACCACATCATGCCCATCGCGACCGAGAGAAAGATCACCGTGGGCGTGACCGCGCTCGCCAGAGCCGGCCAGTCGTTCAACAGGCCGAGATGCGAGAACAGGCGGTTGACAAAGATAAACAGGATGCCCAGCATGATGCCGGCGAAGATCTTGGCGCCAACGCCCGCCTGCCGGCTCTGCAGATGCGCGAACGGCAATGCGAGCACCATCATCACCAGCACCGCCAGCGGGTAGAAGAGCTTGGACCAGAGCGCGATCTCGTAGCGCAGCGCTTTCTGGTGGTTCTCCTTGAGATGCTGGGAATAGGAATAGAGATTCCATGCCGACATCTGCTCGGGCTTCACCAGCAGCACGTTGATGAGATCCGGCTCGAGCACCGACTGCCATTCCATCTCGGCGATCTGGCGCACCGAGGTTGTCATTTCCTCGAAACGGGTCTGGCTGACGTCCTGCAGCAGCCAGCGCCGGTTGCTCTGATACAAACCGCGCTGGGCGAAACTGATCGAGCGCAGCCGGTTCTCGCCATCGAATTCGTAGATCCGCACCCCCTTCAACGTGGTGTCCGGCCGCACTTCGATCACGTTGATAAAGCTCTTGTCGTCCTTGACCCACAACCCCGAGCGGAACTCCTGGGCCACCAGTCCGGTGATGGCCTGCGAACGCAGGCGCTGCGCCAGTTGCTGCGCCGGCGGCATGATGAACTCGCCGAATACGAAGGTAAGCACCGCGAACAGGAAGCCGATCGAGGCGAGCGTCGCCGCGAAGCGCACGGTGGACACGCCCGAGGTGCGCATCACGGTGTACTCCGATCCCGCCGCCAGCTGCGCCAGGGCAAACAGGGTCCCGATCAGGGCGGCGACCGGAAACAGCCGGTAGACGTGGTCCGGCACCAACAGCAACACATAGATCATCACCCGCTGCATGTTGTAGGCGCCGCGCCCGAGGTCCTTGACCTGCTCAACCAGATCGAAGAACGCGTAGAGCATGATCAGCGCGGCGAACACCAGGGCGGTCGCCGCCGTGATTTCCGTCGCGAGATAGCGCCGCAGCGTTCTCATCTCAGGATGCGGAACAGCGAGAACACCAGCAAGCGCCGGTAGAACAGGGCGAGCAGGATCAGCAGCATCACGGCATGCACGCCGAGCAGCCCGGTTACGGTCGGGATGCGCGACTGCGCGATCGACGACTGCGTGATCGACAGCAAGTTGATGTAAGTCATGAAGATCAGCAGCGCCAGGATCAGGTTCATGGAGCGTCCCGCCCGCGGGTTGACGAACGACAGCGGAATGGCCAGCAGCGCCAGGATCAGCGCGCTCGCCGGCAGTCCCAGGCGCCACGACAGCTCGGCCAGGTTGGGCGGCCTCGCGTCGCGCAACAACTCGAGCGTGGAAAGGGATTTCGTGGTGGGCTCGCGCGGCCCCTGCGTGTCCGCGGTCTCGATGCGCATCGCATAGCGCCCGAACTCGTAGACCTTGTATTCCGTCGAGCCCGGCTCGCCTTCATAGCGGCGGCCGTTCATCAGCACCAGGAAGCGGTCGCCGTTGGCGGCGACTTCCTGGAAGCCGCGGGCCGCCACCATGACGCCCTGTCTGCCGTGCTGCGTTGAGCTCACGAACACGTTGGCAACCAGGTTGTCGGCGCCGGCGACCTCCTCCACGAAGTAGACGCGCTCCGACTGGCGCGACTCGCGGAACAGGCCGGGCATAACCGTCGAGACGTCGTGGCGGCTGTCCATCCGGCGGCGGAACTCCTCGCTGTTCGACACCGCCCACGGCGACAGCGCCAACGACAACAGCGCTATCGTCAGCACCAGCGGGGTGGCGAACAGCAGCACCGGGCGTATCCACTGCGTGAGGCTCACGCCGCACGAGAACCAGACCACCATCTCGGAATCCCGGTAGCTGCGCGTAAGCGTCATCAGCACTGCGACGAAGAGGGTGAGCGAGAGCAGCACCGGCAGGTAGTTGAGCATCGAGAAACCGAGGAGCGCCACCACCCCGGTGGAAGTAATGGCGCCGCCCGCTGCCTGGCCCAGCAGGCGCACCAACTGCATGGTGATGACGATAGCCAGCAGCACGATGAAAGTCCCTGCCGCCGTGACCGCCAACTCGCGCAACAATGCATGGCGGAAGATCATCTGCTAGCAGCCTGTCGGACTTGGTGTCATGAACGGTTGGCGTGAACGCATGGGTCGTCGTTCTTGGCTATCGCGGAACCGACAGGCTGAACTAGAACCTATCTCAATAATAGGCACGTGTGCGACGGAGGCGATGTGGGATGCAGTTCTAGGAGGATCGCGACGACGCATAGATTCTATGTTAGGAGCGACCGACAACGAAATGCGCCCAGAGCGCCCCGTCCCTTCGGGTTGTGGCCAGGACGGGTGTCTGCTTTGTTGCCCGGCTTGACCCTATCGACATAGGGCCTGCGCCGTGCGCCTCGCATCCATCCCGTCCTGGCCACAACCCGAAGGGACGGGGCGCTCTGGGCGCATTTCGTTG
>CAZCGD010000161.1:0-2136 GCA_964498105.1 uncultured Streptomycetaceae bacterium | reverse complement strand
GTTTTCCTTCCTCACCAACGACATGAAGTACGCGGCGCGCGAAAAGGTGAACAAGGAAGCCGGCACCAAGCGCATGTTCTCGCACGCGATCTTCACCGCGGGCCGCGATGGCTGGCTCGACAAGGTGGAGGAAGAGCAGGCGCGGTTGAAGCCCGATTCATGGAAGGGATACACCATCGGCGACAACACCAACAAGCACCTCTCGAAGTGGCCGTTCCGGCTGGATAACGAGAAGATCATGTACCCGTTCTACGAGAAGCTGGTGAAGTGGAGCAAGACCAGCCCGACCTCGATCAACGTCTGCATCCACAAGGGACTGTTCCCGCCCGAGATCGAGGCGAAATTCCCGCACCTGCTTGAATACTCGGATTGTCGCGACGTGGGCAAGGCCGCGAAGGACTGGCCGCAACTCAACTTCATCATCTATCACTCGGGTTGGCGCTGGACCGGGCCGAACGCGCCGAAAGCGGCGTGGGAGCATTTCGAGAAGACCGGCCGCATCGAGTGGGTTACCGACCTTGCGGACATCCCGGCAAAGTACGGCGTGAAGAACGTCTACGGCGACTTGGGACAGCTTTTCGCCTGGACCACTACCGCCAACCCGCGGCTGGGGGCCGCCGTGATGGGTACGCTGGTGAAGGGCCTGGGTGCGTCCAACGTAGTGTGGGGCACCGATGCGGTGTGGACCGGCGCGCCGCAGTGGCAGATCGAGGCGCTGCGCCGGCTGGAAATTCCGGAGGACATGCGGAAGCGCTACGGCTACCAGCCGCTCGGCCCAGCCGACGGCCCGGTGAAGACCGCGATCTTCGGCGGCAACAACGCGCGGCTCTACCGCGTCACGCCGAAGCAGCAGGCCGAGATCATCGTCGACCGTGTTGCCGGGATCAAGGAAACCTACGAGAAGCACGGCCCCGGCCGCACCAACCTGGCCTACGGCTACGTCAACAAGTCGAAAGCGTAGTCAGGAGTCGCTTCAACGAAAACGGCGCCACCTCGCGGTGGCGCCGTTTTTTTATTCGGTGCGGCGCCGGATCTCCTTGATGACGGCGCTGTTGTCGAGATCGCCCTCGCCCGCGGCGACGCAGCCCTGCATCAGCCCGGTGTAGGTTTCCGCCAGCGGCAGGCGCTGTCCGATGCGCCGCGCCTGCTCGGCCATCAGCGAGAAATCCTTGAGCGACTGCGAGACGAAGCCGTGCGGCGCGAAATCGCCGGCCACCATCTTGCCGCCCTTGATGTCCATGACCTGCGAATACGCCGCCGACTCGCGCGCGACCGCGAGAAACGCCGCCGGGTCGAGGCCCATGCGCTCCGCGAACACCAGCCCTTCGGCGAGCGCTGCGCGGTTGATGCCGAGGATCAGATTGATCGCGAGCTTGGCGCGACCGCCGCTGCCGGCGGCGCCGATGTGCCGCCAGCGCGGGGCGATGGCGTCGATCACGCTGCGCGCGGTGTCCACCGCGGAGGGCTCGCCGCCGATCAACCCCAGCGCCTCGCCGCGCGCGGTCTGGTCGCTGGTGCCGGATACCGGCGCCTCCACGTATCGTAGTCGCGCGGCGGGCAGGCGCGCGGCCAGCGCAGCGATGCGATCGGGATCGCAGGTGCTCACGCACACGACGGTCAGCGGGTCCGTTGCTGCAGGCCGCAATGCGAGCAGGCCGCGCGGGCCCTCGATCACGTCCTCGACCTGGGCGGTGTCGAACACCGCGAGCACGGCGACGTCGCAAGCGCCCGCGAGCTCGACGAGCGAACGTGCCGCGCGGCCGCCGAGCGCCTCGAGCGCCCGGAGCTTGCCCGCATCGCTGTCGTGTCCCAGCACCTCGAAGCCGGCCGCGCGCAGTCGCTTCGCGCAAGCTATTCCCATCAATCCGGTGCCGATCACCCCCACCGGCCGGTTTGGTTTCGTCATGCCGTCTCCTTAGAACCGGTAACAGATTGAGTGGTGGCGGAGCTAACGAACCACCCCCACCCTAGCCCTCCCCCTGAGGAGGAGGGAATGTTTTTCCTCTCGGAGAAAGAAGGGTTCTCCTTCCCCCTCGATCCTCACCCCCGCCCCTCTCCCAAGCTGAGAGGGGAGGCTCGAGCTTCCTCTCCCCTTTCGGGGGAGAGGGAAGGTGTGGGGGACCGGGAAGGTTGGGA
>CAZCGD010000160.1:0-4561 GCA_964498105.1 uncultured Streptomycetaceae bacterium | reverse complement strand
CGTCGCGACGTGCAGCAGCATAGAGCGGCGGTGCCGAGTGTCGAGTTTTTAATGTTGAGTGCTGAATTGTGGCGCGCGCGATTCTAACTCATCGCCTGCATGGGCGCTGTGGTTGTGCGGTATTTCACAGTTCCGGTCCGGCGCAGTCGAGAATTCGTTGATGCAACGTCGAATGCCGGGGCTACACCCCGGCATTCGACTTCAGCAAGAACCGGAAGTATTCCACAATCAAAACACAAAAATTCATGCAATCAAGTGTTTATCTAGAGAGGCGTGCAGCGCCCCTCTATTGGCATGGAACCTGCTCAATAGGGATCAACAAGGTAATGAGTGGAGGATGCCATGCTGATCTACCTGAACGAATACCGGAAGGCGAAAGCGGAGAAGGTGACCGCCCGCCGCCGCGACGAAGAACTGTTGTGCGTGAACTGGAACCCGGCATTCGGCGTGGTCGCCCTGACCGGCTACCAGACGCCGCGGGAACTGAGCCCGCAGCTGCCCGACAACCTGGCGGACATGGAGCCGGCGATGATGGACCGTATCTACGCGCTGGCGAGCCAGATCTAGAACATAAGTCTCCCCCCCGGAGGCGGGCCGTGCCCTGATGGACGGCCCGTTTTTTTTTGCCTGCGCGAAGATTGCAGTATGCAGTGGGCAGTTTGCAGTCGTTTGCAGCTGACAGCTGACGGCTGCCAACTGCCAACTACGCGAGAGCTGCCATCACCCGCTCGCGGGTGAATGGCATATCGCGCAGCCGGATGCCCATGGCGTTGCAGATCGCGTTGGCGATGGCGGCGGCGGTCGGCCCCTGTTGCCCCTCGCCCGCGCCGAGCGGCGGCAACTCGGGCCGGTTGATGATGGTCACTTCGACCTGCGGCGACTCCTCGAAGGTGAGGATGGGATAGTCATCCCAGTTGCTCGTGAGGATACGGCTGCGGTCGAATCGCACCGCCTCCTTCAATGCCCAGCTCGTGGCCTGGATGATGCCGCCTTCGGTCTGGTTGATGAGGCCGTCGGGATTGATCACGAGTCCGGCATCGATCGCCGCCCACACGCGCTTCTCCGCGATATCGTTGCCCGCCGCTACTTCTGCGATCACCGCCAGGTAGCAGGCGCCGTTCTTGTAGCGCGCGAATCCGACGCCACGCCCGCGCGCGCCGTCGCCCTTCTCGCCCTTGCGCCAGCCGGCCTTCGCCGCAACGGTCTCGATCACCGCCCGTGCCCGGGGATCCTTGAGGTGGCGCAGCCGGAACTCGACCGGGTCGGCGCCGGCGGCTGCCGCCAGCTCGTCCATGAACGATTCAATGGCGAACACATTGGCGGTGGCGCCCAGCGCGCGCAGCGCGGATACCCGCACCGGCATGCGTTTCACCAGGCGGTTGGTCACGCGCTGGTTGGGAAACTCGTAGATCGGGATGGCGTTGCGGTGGCTGCCACCGCCGGGCAGCGGCGGATTGCGCGGCGGCGCCGGCTTGAACGGCTGCGCCAGGTGCCATGCCGCCAGCAGGTTGATGCCGCCCAGCCCGCTGGGGCGCGTGCTGTGGGAGTTGCTCCAGATGTCCTCGTTCCAGTCGGTGATGTTCCCCGTGGAGTCCAGCGCCGCCTTCAGCTTCACCACCATCGCCGGGCCGTAGGGCTCCCACATGAATTCGTCCTCGCGCGTCCATTGCACGCGCACCGGCCGCCCCGGGACCGCGCGCGCCAGCAGCACCGCGTCGAGCGCAGCGTCGTCAGCCGCGTTGTGGCCGTAGCAGCCGGCGCCGTCCACGTGGATGACGGTGATGCGCTCCTTGTCCATCGCCAGCACCCCGGCGAGATCGTTGCGCAGCGGGTAGATGCCCTGGCTGTGCGTCCATACCGTATAGCGCCCGTTCTCGAACTGCGCCACCGCGCAGGACGGCCCGAGCGCCGCATGCGCGATATAGGGCCGCGTGTACTCGGCTTCAAGGGTCTTCGCGCCGAGCGCCGCGGCCGCGGCATCCCGTTTCTCGCTGATGACCTCGTCCTCGGTCGTCTCCTTGAGCAGGAAGCGCGGGTCCGTCGTCTCCGGCAAAGCGGTCTTCTCCTCCCACCGCGCCATGCGCTTGACGCGGACGAGCGCCCGGAGCGCCTGTTCCTCGCGCGCCGCGACAACGCCCACGAAATTGCCGTCGCGTACCAGCGCTACCACGCCGGGCAGCGAGCGCACTTCCCCTTCGTCCAGTTCAACCAGCCTGGCGTCGTAGCTCGGGGGGCGCGCGATGCGCCCGTGCAGCATGCCCGGCAGATCGAGGTCGTGCACGTAAACCGGTGCGCCGCTCACCTTGGCGGAAAGGTCGCGCCGCGGCGCCGGAGTGCCGATTACCGTGTGCTGGGAAGCCGGCTTGGGCGCGATCTCCGCGGTCGCCTCGCGCGCGAGCAGGTCGTCGGTGGCGAGATCCCAGTAGGAAACGCTGCCGCCGGAGCGCGCGTTCACGACGCCATCGGCGACCGACAGCTGCTCCAGCGACACGCCGAGCCGGGCAGCGGCGCGCTGCAGCAGAAGAAAGCGCGCTTCGGCTGCGGCATAGCGCAGCGCTGCGCCGCCGTCGGTGATCGACTGGCTGCCCGACGTCACGCCCTCGTCGGGACTGTAAGTGGTATCGGCCGGGGCGAGCCGCAGCCGATCGAGAGCGACGTCGAGCTCCTCGGCGACGATCTGCGCCAGCGCGGTGAGTATCCCCTGCCCGATCTCGACCTTGCCCGGGAATACGGTGACGGTGCCGTCGCGATTGATCCTCAGCCAGCGGTCGAGCCGGCGGTTGGTATTGAGATTGCCCGGCAGCTTGCGCGGCGCGGCAGCAGGAGTTTCACTCATCTTTCCCCTCGGCAAAGATCAAGAACAAGAATAGACAGGATTTACAAGATTTACAGGATTAGATCAAAACCAGCGCCCGCAAAGATTCTTTTGCCTGAATCTTGTTTATCCCCTTCCCCCGCGTACGGGGGAAGGTAGGATGGGGGCGGCCCGATCAGGGCCTGTTAATCCTGTCCATTTCTTGCTTTTCTTCATTTGGCATGCTCGTCGGCCGCGCGCCGTATCGCGCGCAGGATGCGCTGGTGAGTGCCGCAGCGGCACAGGTTGCCCTTCAATGCGGCGCGGATTTCGGCATCCGACGGATGCGGGTTGGCGTCGAGCAGCGCCTTGGCGGTCATGATGATGCCGGTCACACAGTAGCCGCATTGCGCCGCCTGTTCGGCGATGAACGCCCGCTGCAGGGGATGCAGCTTGCCGTCAGCGGCCAGTCCTTCCACGGTGGTGACGGACTTGCCTGCCGCGGCGGACAGCGGGAAATCGCACGACTGCACGGGCTTGCCGTCCACCAGCACCGTGCACGCGCCGCACTGGCCGAGGCCGCAGCCGAACCGCGCGCCCTTCAGCTTCAGGTCGTTGCGCAACACGTAGAGCAGCGGCGTTTCGGGCTCCGCCGCGACCGTGTGACGGGCGCCATTCACATGAATCGTTATGGTCACAAGCAATCCCTTAACCAGGCGTGCACGCCAAGCTTGTCAATAAAAAACAATAAGTTATTTGTCCTTTTTTAGCCCGATGCGCGCCTGTGCGCATCCGGCTAAGGACTCGTTTTTTGAAATAATTGGGTCTATACTAAAAACTACGTTGGTAGATGGAGGGTGTCGCCCATGATACATACCGCCGACGTCGACGGTCTCAAGGTGAAGATACACCAGTTGCATACCGAACACCGGGACCTCGATGACGTAATCGTCCGCTTATCGCAAAGCTCCGCCCAGGACCAGATCCAGTTGCAGCGACTCAAGAAACGCAAGCTCCTCATCAAAGACCAGATCGCCATGCTCGAGCGCCAGATCGAGCCCGACATCCGCGCCTGACGCTCGTTCCAGGTTCCAAGTTCCAGGTTTCTAGTTTCTGGCCTGGTTTACAACCTTGAACCTGGAACTTTGAACTTTGAACGCTCGGGCGCGCGGGCGAGCCACAGCAGGTAGAGCGCCCACCCGCCCAGCAGCACGAACCACGCGAGCGACCAGCCGGCGATGGTCAGCCCGAGGAAGGTCCAGCCGGCTTCCGCGCATTCACCGCTGCCCGCGAGGACCTTCTCCAGCGCCTGCGTCAGCGGAAATTTCCTGAGCATGAACTCCAGGCCCGGCCCGCACTCGGGCACGCGGTCCTTGGGCAGGTGCTGCAGCCACACGTGGCGGGTGGCGATGGCCGCGCCGGTCGCCGCCACCACGAACAGCAATCCCCCATAAATGGTGGCCCCGACGCGGCCCGGCCCGTGCAGCGCGGCCACCAGGAACACTGCCATCAGCACCATGTAGACCACCCGTTGCAACAGGCACAGCGGGCAGGGGTCCTGGTATTCGTAGTACTGCAGGTAAAGGGCAAAACCGATCAGGCCGGCGCAGACGAGAAAACCCAGCGCGTAACCGAGCCGCGGCATCAATGGCAGGCCAGCAATCGTTCGCATGGGATTAGTTTACCGAAACCGGCGGCATTCGGTTGGTTGTGCACGGTTGGCGGGCACCGTACACTCGACTGATGATCACCATTGCGCCCGGCATC
>CAZCGD010000159.1:0-6123 GCA_964498105.1 uncultured Streptomycetaceae bacterium | reverse complement strand
AGAGTTGCTGGACCGATGGAACCGACTGCACGCGGTGCGCAGCGTCTTGAGCGTGGTGGCATCGACGGTATACGTGGCTCGGCTAGTAACCGCCTAGCCATGATCGCCAGGCTCATCCGCTGGTCGATCGCCAACCGATTCCTGGTGCTGTTGGCCACCCTGGTGGTGACCGCGTGGGGAGTGTGGGCGGCGCTCAAGACGCCGCTCGACGCCATTCCGGATCTGTCGGACGTGCAGGTCATCATCCGCACGACCTATGCCGGACAGGCGCCGCAGATCGTCGAGAACCAGGTCACCTATCCCCTCACCACCACCATGCTGTCGGTGCCGGGCGCAAAAACGGTGCGCGGCTATTCGTTTTTCGGCGACTCCTTTGTCTACATCCTGTTCGAGGACGGCACCGATCCGTACTGGGCGCGCTCGCGCGTGCTGGAGTACTTGAACCAGGTGCAGTCGCGGCTGCCGCCACAGGCGAAGACCGCGCTCGGCCCGGACGCCACCGGCGTGGGCTGGATCTACGAGTACGCGCTGGTGGACCGCTCCGGCGGGATGGACCTGTCGCAACTGCGCGCGTTGCAGGACTGGTTCCTCAAGTACGAATTGAAAGCGGTGCCGAACGTTTCGGAAGTGGCGAGCGTCGGCGGCATGGTGCGGCAGTACCAGATCGTGCTCGACCCCGACCGGCTGCGGGCGTTCAACATCCCGCACGCGAAAGTCGTCGAGGCCGTGCAGCGCGCCAACCAGGAAAGCGGTGGCTCGGTGCTGGAACTGGGCGAAGCCGAGTACATGGTGCGCGTCTCGGGTGACCTGCAGTCGCGCGACGATTTCCGCGGGATACCGCTGATGGCGACGGACGCCGGCGTGCCGGTGCGCCTGGGCGATGTTGCCCGCGTGCAGGTCGGCCCGGAGATGCGGCGCGGCATAGCGGAACTGAACGGCGAGGGCGAGGTTGCCGGCGGCGTGATCGTGATGCGCTCGGGCAAGAACGCGCTCGAGACCATAGACGCCGTCAAGGCGAAGATCGAGAAGCTCAAGGCGAGCCTGCCGCCGGGGGTCGAGATCGTGCCCGTCTACGATCGTTCCAACCTTATCAAGCGCGCGGTCACGAACTTGCGGGACAGGTTGGTCGAGGAGTTCATCGTGGTCGCCTTGGTCTGCCTCGCGTTCCTGTTCCATTTGCGGTCGGCCTTTGTCGCGATCGTGTCGCTCCCGCTGGGCATCCTGATGGCATTCACAGTGATGCACTACCAGGGCGTCAACGCCAACATCATGTCGCTCGGCGGCATCGCCATCGCGATCGGCGCCATGGTGGATGCCGCGGTGGTAATGATCGAGAACGCACACAAGCACATCGAGCGCTGGAAGCACGCTCATCCCGGCGCCTCTCTCGAGGGTGATGAGCAGTGGCGCGTGATCGGCGATGCCGCCGTCGAGGTGGGACCGGCGCTGTTTTTCTCGCTCCTCATCATCACGCTGTCATTCATCCCGGTATTCACGCTGGAGGCGCAGGAAGGGCGCCTGTTCTCGCCGCTCGCCTACACCAAGACCTACGCGATGGCGGCCGCCGCGGGACTGGCCGTGACGTTGATCCCGGTGTTGATGGGATACCTCATCCGCGGCAGGATTCGCGAAGAGTCCGCGAATCCTTTAAACAGGATCTTGATCACCCTCTATCGGCCGCTCCTCTCGGCGGCCTTGCGCCATCCGGTGTCAGTACTATTGATTGCAGTATCAGTTTTGCTGCTGACGCTGTATCCAGCAGCAAAACTAGGTGGGGAATTCATGCCGCCGCTCGACGAGGGCGACCTGCTGTACATGCCCTCGGCGCTGCCCGGTATTTCCGCCGGCAAGGTCGCGGAACTCCTGCAGCAGACCGACCGGCTGATCAAGTCGGTGCCCGAGGTGGCGAGCGTTTTCGGAAAGGCCGGGCGCGCCGAGACCGCAACCGACCCTGCGCCGCTCGAGATGTTCGAGACCACCATCCAGTTCAAGCCGCGCGAGGAGTGGCGGCCCGGCATGACGCCCGACCGGCTGGTCGAGGAGCTGGACCGCATCGTCAGGGTGCCGGGGCTGACGAACATCTGGGTGCCGCCGATCCGCAATCGCATCGACATGCTCGCGACCGGTATCAAGAGCCCGGTCGGGGTGAAGGTCGGCGGCCCGGATCTGCAGGAGATCGACCGCGTCGCCGCCGATATCGAACGGGTGGTGAAACGGGTGCCGGGCGTGAGTTCCGCGTTTGCCGAGCGGCTTTCCGGCGGGCGTTACATCGACGTGAAGATCGACCGTGACGCCGCCGCGCGCTACGGCCTCAATATCGCCGACGTACAGAGCATCGTCTCTGCGGCCATCGGCGGCGAGAACATCGGCGAGACCGTCGAAGGCCTGCAGCGCTTCCCGATCAACGTGCGCTACCCGCGCGAGATACGTGACTCGGTCGAAAAGCTGCGCGGCCTGCCGGTGCTGACCCCGCGCGGGGCGCAAATCCGCCTCGGCGACGTGGCGGCCATCCGCATCGCCGACGGGCCGCCGATGCTGAAAAGCGAGAACGCCCGCCTCTCGAGCTGGATCTACGTGGATATCCGCGGGCGCGACCTCCAGTCTGTGGTGCGCGACCTGCAGCAGGTGGTGGCGAGGGAAGTGAAACTGCCTGCTGGCTATTCGATATCGTGGTCCGGACAGTTCGAGTTCCTGGAGCGCGCAACGAGCAGGCTCAAGGTCGTCGTGCCGGCAACACTGCTGATCATTTTTGTGCTGCTCTACCTGACCTTCCGGCGCTTCGATGAAGCACTCCTGATCATGGCCACGCTCCCGCTCGCGCTCGTCGGCGGGTTCTGGCTGCTGTTTCTGCTAGGGCACCACGTTTCGGTGGCGAGTGCGGTGGGTTTCCTGGCGCTGGCTGGAGTAGCGGCCGAATTCGGCGTGATCATGCTACTGTACCTGAAGCACGCCTGGGACGCGCGGCTGGCGGAAGGCAAGGCGCCGTCGCTGGCGCTGCTGGAGGACGCCATCCGGGAAGGCGCGGTGCTGCGCGTGCGGCCAAAGGCCATGACCGTCGCCGTGATCATCGCCGGCCTGCTGCCGATCATGTTCGGCACCGGCACCGGCTCGGAGATCATGCAGCGCATCGCGGCGCCCATGGTCGGCGGCATGATCACCGCGCCGCTCCTCTCCATGTTCGTGATCCCAGTGGCGTATCTCCTGCTGCGACAGCCGCGCGGCGCCCGCCGGGGAAAGCCAATCATTCAGGGCGCAAGCCGTGAAACAACCTGATATGAACTTCCCACTTCACCAAATCAAAGGAGAAATTCAATGAAGCAATCTTTCGCACTCGCACTGGTCCTCGCACTGTCGGTCGCAGCCCCTGCCGTGAGCCATGCCCAGTCCGGCGGCATGAAAGACATGGACATGGGCAAGAAGCCGGTCGCCGGGACGCAAGCCGCGCACAAGGCAACCGGCGTGGTGAAGAAGATCGACCCAAAGTCCGGGGCTGTCACGCTCGCCCACGACCCGGTGAAGAGCCTGAACTGGCCGGCGATGACCATGGGCTTCCAGGTCAAGGACAAGGCCTTGCTCGACAATCTGCAGCCGGGCAAGAAGATTGAGTTCGAGTTCGTGCAGCAGGGCAAGGATTACGTCATCACCGCGGTAAAATAGCCGTAGTCCATCTCGTGCCGCGAGTCCGCGCATGGCAGTGATCGATTTGAAAATTCAGCGTCACGCCCTGCTCGCGCTGGCGGCAGCCGCGCTCTTCGGCGCGAGCACGCCGTTCGCCAAGCTGCTGCTCGGGGAGGTCTCACCGGTCGTGCTGGCGGGGCTGCTCTATCTCGGCAGTGGCGTCGGTCTCGCGCTCTTCAAGCTTGCGCGGGGTGCCAGCGCGCGTCCCCGTGAGGCGCGGCTCGGTTTGAATGATTGGGGCTGGCTCGCCGGCGCGATACTCGCCGGCGGTGTCGTGGCGCCGGTGCTCCTACTGTGGGGCCTCGCGGGAAGCAGCGCCGCGGAAACTTCCCTGCTGCTGAATTTCGAGGGAGTCATGACCGCACTCGTCGCCGGCCTTCTTTTTCGTGAAGCCGTCGGTGCCCGCGTCTGGCTCGCGGCGCTCGTCATGCTCGCGGGCGGGCTCATGCTCGCCTACGACCCGAAGGCAACGCTCGCGTTCTCGCCGCAATCGCTGGCGATCGTCGGCGCCTGCCTGGCGTGGGCGCTCGACAACAACCTGACCCGAAAAGTTGCGGGCGCCGATCCCGTCGTCACCGCTATGACCAAGGGCCTCGTCGCGGGGAGCTGTAACCTCGCGCTCGGGCTCGTGTTGGGTGAGTCATTTCCGGCGGCAGCAACAGCCATCGGCGCGATTGCGCTGGGTTTCGTCGCTTACGGCGTGAGCCTGGTGCTGTTCATCTACGCGTTGCGGCACCTCGGAGCCGCCAGGACCGGGGCACATTTCAGCACCGCTCCCTTCATCGGTGCGGCAATCGCCGTGCCGCTGCTGGGCGAGCCGCTTTCGACTGGCTTGCTCGCAGCCACCGCGTTGATGGCGGCCGCGATCTGGCTCGTGCTGACGGAATCACATGGACACGAACACGAGCATCGCCGGCTGGCGCACGCCCATCGCCACGTTCACGATGAACATCACTTGCACGCGCACCACGGCGACGAGGGCCCCGAGCCCCACGCTCACGAGCACGTGCACGAGCCGATGCGGCATACGCATCCGCACGTGCCCGACCTGCACCACCGGCATGAACACTGAGGTTGACTGCATGGTGTCCGCTCGATGAGCGACACGCACGGCTACCACGGGCACCAGCACGCGGCCCGCGGTGCTCACGCGCACGGCCACGGTAGCGCCCCCGAACCGGCAGGATACGGGCGCGCCTTCGCGATCGGGATCGTCCTCAATACCGCGTTCGTGGCGATCGAAGCGGGGTACGGCATCGCCAGCAATTCGATGGCGCTGCTGGCTGACGCCGGCCACAACCTGAGCGACGTGCTCGCCCTGGTCATCGCCTGGATGGGGGTGGTGCTGTCGAAACGCCAGCCGACCGTGCGTTACACCTACGGTCTCAGGGGCTCTTCCATCCTGGCGGCGCTCTTCAACGCGATGTTCCTGCTCGTCGCGGTCGGCGCGATCGCCTGGGAAGCCATTGGACGCTTCGCGAATCCCGAGCCGGTTGCCGGGACGACGGTGGTCGTCGTGGCGGGCATCGGCATAGTCGTCAACACGGTGACGGCGCTGCTGTTCTTTCGCGGACGCAAGCAGGATCTCAACATCCGCGGCGCCTTCCTGCACATGGCGGCTGACGCGGCGGTCTCGGTCGGCGTCGTGCTGGCCGGAATCGGCATCCTTCAAACCGGCTGGCTGTGGCTCGATCCGGCGGCCAGTCTCGTGATCGCGGGGGTCATCGTCTGGAGCACGTGGGGGCTCCTCCGGGATTCGCTCGCGATGTCGCTCGCCGCGGTACCCGCTGCGATCGAGCCCGCCACGGTCCGGCGCTACTTCGAGGGCCTCCCCGGAGTCACGCGCATCCACGATCTGCACATCTGGCCCATAGGCACGAACGAGGTAGCCCTGACCTGCCACCTGGTCATGCCTCGCGGCCACCCCGGCGACGCCTTCCTGATGCGGACGACGGCGGAGCTGGCCGAGCGCTTCGGCATCGGCCACCCGACGCTGCAGATAGAAACGAGCGAGGAAACCGCCTGCGCCCTCGCTCCTGATGAAACGGTCTAACTAAAACCGGTCTCAAAATTGGCCACGGAATCACACGGAATGACACGGACAAGAACCCCGGCCCGGTCAACGTCCCCGTTGTAGGAATTTCCGTGTGTTTCCGTGTGTTTCCGTGGCTAAAACGGTTTTTCGAGAAGCTTCTAATCTCCAGCCGGCAAATCCTGCAACAGACGCTTCAACGCCATTCGTTCTTGTGGCGGCGCGAACAACGCGCGCCTTCGCAGTAACGCACTCCGGAGTTTCCTGTAGAAGGCGGCGTCCGTGCGGCAGCGCTCGATCAGCCGCGCCAGCGCCTTGTCATCATGTAACGGGAAATAACCCGGATAGCCGCGGCCCAGCATGCCGACGTTCCCCGGCACGCGCGACGCCAGCACCGGCACGCCGATGCGCGC
>CAZCGD010000158.1:0-16962 GCA_964498105.1 uncultured Streptomycetaceae bacterium | reverse complement strand
TCGGTCGAAAGCCAGCCCTTCTCGTCCTGCGCGATAGTCAGCGCCGCCATCACCGCCGACTGTCGCTGGTCCGGCGGGTACTTGGCGATGGCCGCGTCGATCCTGGCGAGCGCCTCGGGCGAGAGGACCGTGGGGAGTACTGAGGGCGCGTTCATCCTTCCACCGTAGAAGAAATCTCACCGCGGAGACGCGGAGACGCAGAGAATAGAACTCCCATACAGTCCTGCTCCGCGCCTCTGCGCCTCTGCGGTTCGGGCTTCAACGATCAATCTCTCCGAAGACGATGTCCTGGGTGCCGATGATCGCGACCACGTCCGCGATCATGTGGCCGCGTGCCATTTCATCGAGCGCCGCAAGATGCGCGAAGCCCGGCGCGCGGATCTTCAGCCGATAGGGCTTGTTCGCGCCGTCGGAGATCAGATAGATGCCGAACTCGCCCTTGGGCGCCTCGACCGCCGCGTAGGCCTCGCCCGCCGGCACGTGCATGCCCTCGGTGAAGAGCTTGAAGTGATGGATCAGCTCTTCCATGTTGGTCTTCATCGCCACGCGCGAGGGCGGCGCGACCTTGTGGTTGTCGATCATCACCGGGCCCGGGTTCCGGCGCAGCCACTCGATACACTGCCGCACGATGCGGTTCGACTGCCGCATCTCCTCGATGCGCACCAGGTAGCGGTCGTAGCAGTCTCCGTTCACGCCGACCGGAATGTCGAATTCCATGCGGTCGTAGACCTCGTACGGCTGCTTCTTCCGCAGGTCCCATTCCACGCCGGATCCGCGCAGCATCGGGCCGGTAAAGCCGAGCGCCATGGCCCGTTCGGGGGCAACCACCCCGATGCCAACGGTGCGCTGCTTCCAGATGCGGTTGTCGGTGAGCAGCGTCTCGTACTCGTCCACGTACCGCGGAAAGCGGTTGGTGAAATCCTCGATGAAGTCGAGCAGCGAACCTTGGCGGTTCTTGTTGAGCTCGTGAGTCGCCGCCGTGTTGTGGATTTTCGTGGCAGTATATTTCGGCATCGTTTCCGGTAAATCGCGGAACACCCCTCCCGGCCGGTAGTAGGCCGCGTGCAGGCGCGCGCCGGACACCGCCTCGTAGCAGTCCATCAGGTCCTCGCGCTCGCGGAAGCAGTAGAGGAACACCGTCATGGCGCCGATATCGAGCCCGTGCGCGCCCAGCCACAGCAGGTGGTTCAAGATGCGCGTGATCTCGTCGAACATGACGCGGATGTACTGGGCGCGGACCGGCGCCTCGATGCCCAGCAGCTTCTCGATCGCCATCACGTAGGCGTGCTCGTTGGCCATCATCGAGACGTAATCGAGCCGGTCCATGTACGGCACCGACTGGATGTAGGTCTTGTGCTCGGCCAGCTTCTCGGTCGCGCGGTGCAGCAGACCGATGTGCGGATCGGCGCGCTCGATCACCTCGCCGTCGAGCTCCAGCACCAGCCGCAGCACGCCGTGCGCGGCCGGGTGCTGCGGGCCAAAGTTCATCGTGTAATTACGTATCTCAGCCATTAAATCTCACCGCAGAGGCGCTGAGACGCGGAGAAGTTCAGAATGCCCATTCGAATCCTCTGCGCCTCCGCGTCTCTGCGGTTATTTCTTATGTTCGACATCGGCATAGTTTTCTTCGCGGATGATCCGCGGCACGATCTCGCGCGGCTCGATGGTGACCGGCTGGTAGATGACGCGTTGCTGGTCGGGGTCGTAGCGCATCTCGACGTTGCCGGAGAGTGGAAAATCCTTGCGGAACGGGTGTCCGACGAAGCCATAGTCGGTGAGGATGCGGCGGAGATCCGGGTGCCCCGGGAACACGATGCCGTAGAAGTCGAATGCCTCGCGTTCGTACCAGTTGGCCGCCGGCCAGACGCCGATCACCGAGTCCACCACCGGCAACTCGTCATCCGCCGCGAACACGCGCAGCCGCAGCCGCCGGTTGTGCGTGATGCTGAGCAGGTGATACACCACTGCAAAGCGTGCGCCGTGCTCACTGCTCGCGGGCCCACCGTCCCGGCCGCTGCCACCGTAGTCGCTGTAGTCCGCGCCGCAGAGATCTATAAGCTGCTCGAATCGGAGTTCGGGCGCGTCACGCAGCTTGGTCGCGACCTCGAGCAGATCGCCCGGCTTCACCACGGCTGTAACCTCTCCCAGCGCGGTGGTGACGCCGACGATACGGCCGCCGAGCGCGGCCTGCAGCGCGGCGGCCAGGGTTTCTGCGCGGTTAGCCATTAGCGCGCGATTGTATTTGTTCTTTTGATCTTGTTCTGCAACTGGATGATGCCGTAGAGCAGCGCTTCCGCGGTCGGCGGGCAGCCGGGCACGTAGATGTCCACCGGCACGATGCGGTCGCAGCCGCGCACCACCGAGTACGAATAGTGGTAATAGCCGCCGCCGTTGGCGCAGGAGCCCATCGAGATCACCCAGCGCGGCTCCGCCATCTGGTCGTAGACCTTGCGCAGCGCCGGCGCCATCTTGTTGCACAGGGTGCCGGCGACGATCATCACGTCGGACTGGCGCGGGCTCGGCCGGAATACGATGCCGAAGCGGTCGAGGTCGTAGCGCGAGGCGCCGGCGTGCATCATCTCCACCGCGCAGCACGCGAGCCCGAAGGTCATCGGCCATAGCGACCCGGTGCGCGTCCAGTTGATCAGCGCGTCCGCAGTGGTGGTGACGAAGCCCCGGTCGTGAAAACTCTCAGGAGCACCCATGGCATTCTCCAATATGGAAGTTCATTCCCATTCCAGCGCACCCTTTTTCCACTCGTAGATAAAACCCACGATCAGGATGGCGAGGAACAGCATCATCGCGGCGAAGCCGAAGAAGCCGATTTCCTGCAGCACCACGGCCCACGGGAAGAGAAAGGCGATTTCGAGGTCGAACAGGATAAACAGGATGGCCACCAGGTAGTAGCGCACATCGAACTTCATGCGCGCATCCTCGAACGCTTCGAAGCCGCACTCGTAGGGCGAGAGCTTTTCCGGATCCGGGCGATGCACCCCGAGCAATCGGCTCAGGCCGCCGCCGAGGACGATCGGAGCAACGCCGACGGCGATTCCCACCAATATGAACATCAGGATGGGGAAGTAGCTCTCGAGCATGACTGCTCTAGGAATGAGGGTTGAGGACTGAGATTTGAGTAAACACCATTGAGTCTGTCGTTGCTCTTGACGGAAGTTCCCTCAATCCTGTTCGTTCAATCCTCAGTGCTGCATCTGGTGCCGACGGAGAGATTCGAACTCTCACGGCTTACGCCGCCACCCCCTCAAGATGGTGTGTCTACCAATTCCACCACGTCGGCCACAAAAACCCGTGAGGCGTAAGGGGTAAGGTGTGAGGCGGAAAACCAATCATTCTTCCCGCGTCTCACCTAACGCCTCACGCCTAACGCCTAACGCATACATCACTTCGGGACATCCCGCGCCTTCGAGCCCGGGTCCCCGGAGGGTGCAGCCTTGCCTTCAGGCAGCCCCTGCCCCAAGGGGGTGGTAGGCGGTATCTGCCCCGGCAGGGATTTGTCCTGGGTGGCCGGCGGCGTTGCCATCACGCCCTTGTGATCGGTTTTCTGCATCGAGAAAAAAGTCAGTCCCATGCTGGTCACGAAGAACACCGTCGCCAGGATCGCCGTCGCGCGGCTCAGGAAATTGGCCGAGCCCGCGGAACCGAACACGCTGCCGGCGGAACCGCTGCCGAAGGCGGCGCCGACGTCGGCGCCCTTGCCGTGCTGCAGCAGGACCAGCCCGACCAGCACGAGGGCCGCCAGCACGTGTATTACCAGAACCAGAGTTTCCATCTAAGCTTTCACCGTTGTTTCCATCTAAGCTTTCACCGTTTCTACGGCGCCCTGCGCGGCACGGCAGATCGCCACGAATTCGTCAGCCACCAGGGACGCGCCCCCGATGAGCCCCCCATCCACGTCCGGCATGGCGAACAACTGTGCCGCATTGCCCGCCTTGACGCTGCCGCCGTAGAGCACCGGCAACTCCGCCAGCCTGCGGTCGGCGGCGGCGATGCGGTCGCGGATGAACGCGTGCACCGCCTGCGCCTGCTGCGGGGTGGCCGTCTTGCCGGTGCCTATTGCCCACACCGGCTCGTAGGCGATGACGCACCGCGCCAGCGCACCCGTTCCGCAGCGCTGCATCACAGCATCGAGTTGGCGCGCCACCACCGTCTCGGTCACTCCCGTCTCCCGCTCGGCCAGCGTCTCGCCCACGCACAGGATCGGGGTCAACCCGTGCTTCACCGCCTGGTGGTACTTGAGGGCGACCACTTCGTCCGTCTCCCCGAACACGCCACGGCGCTCCGAGTGCCCCACGATCACGTAGCGGCAACCGCAATCCGCGAGCATCGCGCCCGAAATCCCGCCCGTGTATGCCCCGTCATCGAACTGACACAGATCCTGCGCGCCGCAAGCCACGTTCGACCCGCGCACGGCCTGCCCTACTGCAACGAGATACGGGAAAGGGGCGCATACCGCGTAACGGGCGCGATTGAGGGCGGCGAGCGGCGGCAGGATGGCCTTGAGCAACGCCTGGCCGGAGGCCAGGTTGCCATTCATCTTCCAGTTGCCTGCAACCAGCTTGACGCGCATCACCTGCCAGGCCGACGTAAACCGTTGAATTTTACAGGTGATCGGGCAGCAGGGTCAACGCGGCCCGGTGTAGCTGCGGCATTGCAGCATCTTGACACCCGAGACGTTAGTGCTGGGCAGTCAAGCCGCCCCGCGCACCGCGGCGGCGATATGGTTGACCCAATAGCGAACCTTGGCGCCGTCGCGGCCTTCCACCATGACACGGATCACCGGCTCGGTGCCGGAGGCGCGCAACAACACTCGCCCGCCGCCGTCGAGCGCGGCTTCAGCCTCTTTCAGCGCCCGTTTGACCGTGGGGCTGGCAAGCGGACTGTCGTGCTTCTTCACCTCGACATTCACCAGCACCTGGGGATAGAGCTCGAGCGCGCCCGCCGCCTTCGTCAGCGTCGTGCCGGTCTCGATCAGCGCGCGCAGCACCTGCAGCGCGGACACGATGCCGTCGCCCGTGGTGTGCTTGTCCAGGCAGATGATGTGGCCGGAGTTCTCTCCCCCCAGCTGCCAGCTGCGCGCGAGCAGCAGTTCCAGCACGTAGCGGTCGCCGACGTTAGCGCGGGCAAAGGGAATCTTCAGCCGCGCCAGCGCGTGCTCGAACGCGAGGTTGGTCATGAGCGTGCCGGCCACGCCGCCGCGCAGCTCGCCTTGTTGCTTGCGATGGCGCGCGATGACGTAGAGCAACTGGTCGCCGTCGTAGGTCCGGCCCGCGCCGTCCATCATGATCAGGCGGTCGCCGTCGCCGTCGAGCGCAATGCCGAGGTCGGCCTTATGGTGCTTCACCGCCGCCTGCAGCGCCTGCGGCGAGGTCGCGCCGACCTGGTCGTTGATGTTGAAGCCGTCCGGACTGACGCCGACCGTCTCGACGTCGGCGCCCAGTTCGTGGAACACGTGCGGCGCGATGTGGTAGGCCGCGCCATGAGCGCAATCGACCACGATTCTCATGCCGCGCAGGTGCAGCTGCGACGGAAAAGTGCTCTTGCAGAACTCGATATAGCGACCGGCCGCATCGTCCAAGCGCCGCACCTTGCCGAGCCGGCGCGATATCATGCACTTCAGCGGCCGCACCAGCTCGCGCTCGATCGCGGTCTCGGTCGCATCCGGCAGCTTCGCACCGTCTCCCGAGAAGAACTTGATGCCGTTGTCGTCGTAGGGATTGTGCGAGGCGCTGATCACGATGCCGGCAGAGAGCCTCAACGCGCGCACCAGGTAGGCCACCGCCGGGGTCGGCATCGGCCCCACCAGCAATACGTCCACCCCGGCGGCCGACAACCCCGCCTCCAGCGCGGACTCCAGCATATAACCGGAAATCCGGGTGTCCTTGCCGATGAGCACGGCGGGACGTTCCATGCCCTTGCGCCGCACGCCTGCCAGCACCTTGCCGGCGGCATAGCCCAGCCGCATCACGAAATCCGGCGTGATCGGCTCGGTCCCGACCTTGCCCCTGACTCCGTCCGTTCCGAAATACTTTCGACTCGTTTTCAAATAGCCGCCAAAAAACAAATCTTAAACCACAAAGGACACAAAGGACACGAAGGTTTTCAATAAAACTTTAGCCCTAGGTTGAATTGTTTTTCCTTTGTGTCCTTCGTGTCCTTAGTGGTTCAGCTTTTGAACTGCATTCCAGACGGCGAGAGCGTCGCGGGTGGCGGCGACATCGTGCACTCGCACGATCTGCGCCCCGTTCTGCACGGCCAGCAGCGCCGCCGCAACGCTCGCATGGACCCGCTCCTGCGGTTCCCGCCCGGTCAACTTGCCCAGCATGGCCTTGCGCGACAGGCCCGCCAGCAGCGCGCCACCGAGCGACTTGAACTCGCCGAGCGAGCGCAGCAGCGCGAGATTGTGCTCCACGGTCTTGCCGAAGCCGAAACCGGGATCCACCACGATGCGATCGCGGGCGATGCCGGCCGCCTCGGCCGCGGCGACGCGCTGCTTGAGGAAGTCGCGTACCTCGCGCACTACGTCCCGGTAGGCCGGACTCGTCTGCATGGTGCCAGGATCGCCCTGCATGTGCATGAGGCACACCGCAACCGGCGCCTTCGCTACCGCATCGAGTGCTCCGGGACCGGACAAGGCGGTGACATCGTTGATCATCGCGGCCCCGGCCGCAATCGCCTCGCGCATCAGCTGCGGCTTGCGGGTATCCACCGCAACCGGCACGCCGCAATCGGCAAGCGCTTCGAGGACCGGCAGCACGCGCCGGCGTTCCTCATCCGGGGCGACCGCAGCCGCGCCCGGGCGGGTGGACTCACCCCCTATGTCGAGGATGTCAGCTCCCTCCTCGATCAAGCGGCGCGCATGCGCCACCGCTCGTCCGGTGTCGGCATACAGTCCGCCATCAGAAAAGGAGTCGGGGGTGACGTTGACAACGCCCATGACGAGCGGTCGTTCGAGCGGTAGCCTGAACTTGCCGCACTGCAAGAACATCGTGAGGCGTGAGGAGCTAGGCGTGAGACGGCAGCCGGGAGCAAAGGCTTTCCCCCTCACTCCTCACGCCTGACGCCTCACGAATTCAGGCGCCCTGCTGGGGCGCTGGTGCGGCTGCGGCCGCCGCCTGCGAGCCGGGGTCCTTGGGCTGTGACGGGGCCTGCACCGGCTTGGGCGGGCGCGGCGGGCGGCCTTCCATGATGTCGGTGATCTGGTCGGCGTCGAGCGTCTCCCACTCGAGCAGCGACTTCGCCATCAACTCGACCTTGTCGCGGTTGTCCTCGATGATCTTCCGCGCCAGCGCGTACTGCTGGTCGACGATGCGGCGGATCTCGGCGTCCACCTTCTGCATGGTGGTCTCGGAGACGTTCTTGTGCACCGTCACCGAGCGGCCGAGGAACACCTCGCCCTCGTTCTCGCCGTAAACCATGGGCCCGAGCGCGTCGCTCATGCCCCAACGCGTCACCATGCTGCGCGCGAGGTCGGTGGCGCGCTCGAAATCGTTGGAAGCGCCGGTGGTCATCTGACCCATGAAGACTTCCTCGGCGATGCGTCCGCCGAACAGCACCGCGACGTTCTGCAGAAGTTGCTCGCGATCCATGCTGTAACGATCTTCCGCAGGCAGTTGCATGGTGACGCCCAGCGCGCGCCCGCGCGGGATGATCGTCACTTTGTGCACCGGGTCGGTCCGGGTCATCAGCTTCGCCACCACCGTGTGGCCGGACTCGTGGTAGGCGGTGTTTTTGCGCTCGTGCTCCGGCATCACGAGGGAGCGGCGCTCCGCCCCCATGATGATCTTGTCCTTGGCGCGCTCGAAGTCGTCCATGTCCACCAGGCGCTTGTTGCCGCGCGCCGCGAACAACGCCGCCTCGTTCACCAGGTTGGCGAGGTCCGCCCCGGAGAAACCGGGCGTGCCGCGCGCAATGATATCCGGCTTGACGTCGGGCGCGATCGGGACCTTGCGCATGTGCACCTGCAGGATCTGCTCGCGCCCGCGGATGTCGGGCAGCGGCACCACCACCTGGCGGTCGAAACGGCCGGGGCGCAGCAGCGCCGGATCGAGCACGTCCGGGCGGTTGGTCGCGGCGATCACGATCACGCCCGAGTTGGTTTCGAAACCATCCATCTCGACCAGCAGCTGGTTCAACGTCTGCTCGCGTTCGTCGTTGCCGCCGCCGAGACCCGCGCCGCGCTGGCGGCCGACGGCGTCGATTTCATCGATGAATACTATGCAAGGGGCTTGTTTTTTCGCCTGCTCGAACATGTCGCGCACGCGCGCGGCGCCGACACCGACGAACATCTCGACGAAGTCGGAGCCCGAGATCGAGAAGAACGGCACCTTGGCCTCGCCGGCAATCGCCTTGGCCAGCAGCGTCTTGCCGGTGCCCGGGTTGCCGACCATCAGCACGCCGCGCGGGATGCGCCCGCCGAGCTTCTGGAACTTGGAGGGATCGCGCAGGAATTCGACCAGTTCGGCGACTTCTTCCTTCGCCTCCTCGCAGCCCGCGACGTCGGCGAAAGTGATGGTGTTGTTCGCCTCGTCGAGCAGGCGCGCCCGGCTCTTGCCGAACGAGAATGCGCCGCCGCGCCCGCCGCCCTGCATCTGCCGCATGAAGAATATCCACACGCCGATCAGCAGCAGCATCGGGAACCACGAGACGAAGATATTCATCAGGAACGAGGGCTCTTCCTCCGGCTTGGCCTCGACAATCACCCCATTCTTCAGCAGGTCGGAAACCAGCCACGGGTCGGACGGCGAATAGGTGGTGAAGCGCTCGCCGGTCGTCTTGACGCCCTTCAACACGCGGCCTTCGATGGTGACCTTGGCAATGCGCCCCTGCTTCACCTCGTCGATGAACTGAGAGTACTCCATCGCTTTCTGCGCGGTCTGGCGCGTGCTGAACTGGTTGAATACCGTCATCAGCACCAGCGCAATTACCAGCCAGATCGCGACGTTCTTTACGAGATTATTCAAGGACGCTCCTCAAGTTCCAAGTGGCCGTTTCAAGGATCGAAACGGCCCCCTGCTGACGGGGTGCACGAGGGGAGCATCCCCTCGTTCCCCACCCGTAACTGACTCAATTCTAGACTCTTTTCTGCCGCGGCGCAGCAAGCAGCCGCGCCTCATGCCCGCTTGAGACCTTTCCCCAACAGATACACTTCCCGCGAGCGGTCGCGGGAGGCGTCCGGCTTGCGGACAGCGACTGCCGAGAAGCGGCTGCGCAGGATCTTGAGATAGGCCTCGAAGCCGACTCCCTGGAACGATTTGACCAGGAAATTCCCCTGCGGTTTCATGTGCTTCAACGCAAAGTCGAGCGCGAGTTCGGCCAACTCCAGCGTCCGCGCCTGGTCGGAGCTGGCGATACCACTCAAGTTGGGGGCCATATCGGAGAGCACAAGGTCTGCCCTCTGGCCGCCGAGCAGGCGCTCCAGCTCCGCCAGCGTGGCATCGTCGCGGAAATCTCCGCGCAGGAACGTGACGCCGGGCAATGCTGGCATCTCGAGGAGATCGAGCGCGATCACGCGGCCGCGTGGGCCGACCCGCCCGGCCGCGACCTGCGACCAGCCGCCCGGCGCCGCGCCGAGATCGACCACCACCATGCCGGGCTTCAACAGCCGGTCGCGCGCCGCGATCTCGTCCAGCTTGTACGCTGCGCGCGAGCGCATGCCCTCGACCCGCGCCCGCTTCACGTACGCGTCCGCAATGTGCTCCTGCATCCAGCTTTTGCCGCGCACCCGACCCATGAGATACTCAATGTTGAGTGTTTAGTTTTGAGTTTTGAGTTATTGAAAGTGCGTCAATCAAGCCGGTGGTAACTCAACACTAAACATTCAAAACTCAAAATTCAACATTCAACATTGTGAGAATCCTGACCCCCGCCGAGCGGCGCGCGTTGCGCGCGCGAGCCCACCACCTGCACCCGGTCATCATGATCGGCAACGCCGGCCTGACGCCGACGGTGCTGCATGAAATCGACATCGCCCTCAAGAGCCGCGAGCTGATCAAGCTCCGCGTGCTGGGCGAGGACCGGGCGCTGCGCGAGAAGCTGATCGGCGAGATCTGCCCGGCGCTCGACGCGAGCCCGGTACAGCACATCGGCAAGATGCTCATCATCTTCCGGCCGCGCCCGGAGGAAGCCCCGGCGCCCGGGACGCGCCCGCGCCGGAAGGAACAACGCCGCACCAAGCGCTTCTTCCAGAACTGAGCGGCTGGCCTTCGGAGAAACTGAAATCCATATACTGCGTCCCAGATAAGGCGTCTCAGGTACTGCGTCTCAGGTACTACGTCTCAGGTAAGGCGTTCCAGGCGTATGCCATAGCAGCGCATTAACTACGACGATCTATTTGGGACGCTGTATCTGCGACGCTTCACCTGAGACGCCTCACCTGAGACGCTTCACCTGAGACGCTTCACCTGAGACGCTTTACCTGAGACGCTTCACCTGAGACGCCGTTCAGATGTACTTGACATCGAGAATCTCATACTCGCGCACGCCGCCGGGAGCCCGCACCTCGGCGAGGTCGCCCGGGGACTTGCCGATGAGCGCGCGGGCAAGCGGCGAGCTGATGGAGATCTTGCCCTGCTTGATGTCGGCTTCGTCATCGCCCACGATCTGGTAGGTGACGGTGTTCCCGTTGTTCGCGTCCTCGAGCTCGACGGTGGCTCCGAACACGCACTGGCCGTCGGCGTGGATCTGCCCCGGGTCGATGATCTGCGCGTTGGCAAGCTTGCTTTCGATCTCGGCGATGCGGCCCTCGATGAAGCTCTGGCGCTCCTTGGCTGCGTGATACTCCGCGTTCTCGGCCAGGTCGCCGTGCGAGCGCGCGTCCGAGATGGCGTTGACGGTTGCCGGCCGCTGCACGCTCTTCAACTCCTGCAGCTCGGCGCGCAGCTTCTCGACGCCCACGATGGTGATTGGAATCTTGCCGTTCATATCCTTACGCTCCCTTGTTTACCGCCTCGAGCAGCCTGGCGTGCAATCCCTGCATCATGTAGGCGCGCGGCTCCTTGGCATTCTCCATGCCGTTGCACGCGGCGCGCGCGCCGTCGAGCGTCGTGAACAGCGGCACGCGCTCCTGCAGCGCGGCGCGGCGGATCGCGTACGAGTCGCGCACCGCGGTGCGCTTTTCCTCGACGGTATTGAAGATGAGCGCGATCTCGCCGTTCTTGATCATGTCCACGATGTGCGGCCGGCCCTCCTGCACCTTGTTCACCGGCGTGACGCCGAGGCCGGCGGCGGCCAACGCCGCCGCCGTGCCGCGAGTGGCGACCAGCGTAAAGCCGAGAATTGCGAGCTTGCGCGCGATGTCGATGGTGCGCTGCTTGTCCGCGTCGCGCACGCTGACGAACACCTTGCCGGTCGCGGGCAGGTCGTCGCCCGAGGCGATCTGCGATTTCACGAAGGCTTCCGCGAACGTCATGCCGACGCCCATCACCTCGCCGGTCGACTTCATCTCCGGACCGAGTATGGTGTCGGCGCCGGGAAACTTGATGAACGGAAACACCGCTTCCTTCACCGAGTAGTACGGCGGCACCACCTCGCGCACCACGCCCTGCTCGGCCAGCGATCTTCCGGCCATGCAGCGCGCCGCGATCTTGGCGAGCGGCACCCCGGTCGCCTTCGACACGAAAGGCACGGTGCGCGAGGCGCGCGGGTTGACTTCCAGCACGAAGACCACGCTCTCCTGCCCGTTTTTCTGGATGGCAAACTGCACGTTCATCAATCCCACGACCTTGAGCGCGATCGCCATCGCGACGGTCTGGCGCTTCAACTCCTCCTGTACTTGCGGCGACAGGGAATACGGCGGCAGCGAGCACGCGGAATCGCCCGAATGCACGCCCGCCTGCTCGATGTGTTCCATCACGCCGCCGATCACCACTTCCTTGCCGTCGCTCACCGCGTCCACATCCACCTCGGTGGCGTCGTTGAGGAAGCGGTCGAGCAGCACCGGGCTGTCGTTCGATACCTTGACCGCCTCGCGCATGTAGCGCTCGAGGTCGCTCTGCTGGTAGACGATCTCCATCGCGCGCCCACCGAGCACGTAGGACGGGCGCACCACCAGCGGGTAGCCGATTTCTTCCGCCACCGCCAGCGCCTTCTGCGCGCTTCGCACCGTGCGGTTGGGCGGCTGCCGCAATTTCAGCCTGGTAAGCAGCTTCTGGAAGCGCTCGCGGTCCTCCGCCATATCGATCGAGTCGGGCGTGGTGCCGATGATGGGCACGCCGTTCGCCTCCAGTTCGCGCGCCAGCTTCAACGGCGTCTGCCCGCCGAACTGCACGATCACGCCCAATGGTTTTTCCACGTGGACGATCTCGAGCACGTCTTCCAGCGTCACCGGCTCGAAGTAGAGGCGGTCGGAGGTATCGTAATCGGTCGACACCGTTTCCGGGTTGCAGTTGACCATGATGGTCTCGAAGCCATCCTCGCGCAGCGCCAGCGCCGCGTGCACGCAGCAATAGTCGAACTCGATGCCCTGGCCGATGCGGTTGGGCCCGCCGCCCAGCACCATGATCTTTTTGCGGTCGGAGGGCTGCGCCTCGCACTCCTCCTCGTAGGTCGAGTACAGATACGCGGTGGCAGTGGAAAATTCAGCCGCACAGGTATCCACGCGCTTGAACACGGGCCGCACGCCCTGCTCGTGGCGCCGGGCGCGCACTTCATCTTCCCGTGTCTTGAAGAGGTGCGCGAGCCGGCGATCGGAAAAACCCTTGCGCTTCAACTCCCGCATCGTCCCGGCATCAATGTCCGCGAGCTGGCGGTCGTCGAGCTCCATTTCGATGTCCACGATCTCCTTGATCTGGGCGAGGAACCAGGGATCGATGTGGGTGAGCTCGTGCACTTCCTCCAGTGAGAATCCGTTCTCGAACGCGTCGCCGACGTACCAGATGCGTTCGGGACCGGGGTCGCCCAGCTCCGTTTCTATCGTCTCGCGGTCCCGCGTGCGCTGGTTCAGTCCGTCCACGCCCACCTCGAGTCCCCGCAGCGCCTTCTGGAACGACTCCTGGAAGGTGCGGCCGATCGCCATCACCTCGCCCACCGACTTCATCTGCGTCGTCAGGCGATCATCCGCCTGGGGAAACTTCTCGAAGGCGAAGCGCGGCACCTTGGTGACGACGTAGTCTATGGTCGGCTCAAAGGATGCCGGGGTGGCGCCGCCGGTAATCTCGTTTCTCAGCTCATCCAGGGTGTAGCCCACGGCGAGCTTGGCCGCGATCTTGGCGATCGGGAAGCCGGTCGCCTTGGAGGCGAGCGCGGACGAGCGCGACACCCGCGGGTTCATCTCGATGATCACCATGCGCCCGTCCCGCGGATTGATTCCGAACTGCACGTTCGAGCCGCCGGTGTCGACGCCGATCTCGCGCAGGCACGCGATCGAGGCGTTGCGCATGATCTGGTATTCCTTGTCGGTCAGGGTTTGCGCCGGCGCGACGGTGATCGAGTCGCCGGTATGCACGCCCATCGGGTCCAGATTCTCGATCGAGCAGACGATGATGCAGTTGTCTTTGCAGTCCCGCACCACCTCCATTTCGAATTCTTTCCAGCCGATCACCGACTCCTCGACCAGCACCTCGCGAGTGGGGCTGGCGTCGAGCCCGCGCTCGATGATGGCAATGAACTCGTCCTTGTTGTAGGCGATGCCGCTGCCCGTGCCGCCCAGCGTGAACGAGGGCCGGATGATGGTGGGAAATCCCACCATCGTCTGCACCTGCAGCGCCTCTTCCAGGCTGTGGGCCAGCGCCGAGCGCGGGCTGGCGAGCCCGATGCGCGCCATCGCCTTCTTGAATTTCTCGCGGTCCTCGGCCTTGTCGATGGCCTCGCGACTGGCGCCGATCATCTCCACATCGTACTTCTCGAGCACGCCGTTGCGGGCAAGATCGAGCGCGCAGTTGAGCCCAGTCTGCCCGCCCATGGTCGGCAGCAGCGCGTCAGGGCGTTCGATCGCAATAATTTTTTCCAGCATCTGCCAGTTCACCGGCTCGATGTAGGTCGCATCCGCCATCTCCGGATCGGTCATGATGGTGGCAGGATTGGAATTGACCAGGATGACGCGGTAGCCCTCCTCCCGCAGCGCCTTGCATGCCTGCGCGCCCGAGTAGTCGAACTCGCACGCCTGGCCGATCACGATCGGTCCAGCGCCGATGATGAGGATACTCTTGATGTCGGTGCGTTTAGGCATTCGAGAAGCCGTGAATCGTGAATCGTGAATCGTGAATCGACCAAACCCCGTTACGCCGCGGCATGGCCGACTCCTTCTGCCTTCTGCCTTCTGCCTTCTGCCTTGCCAGAGTGTTCTTCCATCAGCTTCACGAATTTGTCGAAGAGATAGTCGACGTCGTGGGGGCCGGGGCTCGCCTCCGGGTGGCCCTGGAAGCAGAATGCCGGGCGGTCGGTGCGGGCGAAGCCCTGCAAGCTGCCGTCGAACAGCGAGACGTGCGTGATGCGGGCGGTCGCAGGCAGCGTAGCCGGGTCCACCGCAAAGCCGTGGTTCTGGCTGGTAATCATGACGCGCCCCGTCTCGAGGTCCTGCACCGGGTGGTTCGCGCCGTGGTGACCGAATTTCATCTTCAGCGTCTTCGCGCCGCTCGCCAGCCCCATCAGCTGGTGTCCGAGGCAGATCCCGAACGTCGGGATGCCGAGGTCGAGCAGCCGGCGGATCGCCTTGATGGCGTAATCACACGGTTCCGGATCGCCCGGGCCGTTCGACAGGAAAACGCCATCCGGCTTGAGCGCCAGTGCGTCGTCCGCCGGCGCCTGCGCCGGGATCACCGTGACGCGGCAGCCACGGGAAACGAGCTTCCTCAGGATATTGCGCTTGACGCCGTAATCGTAGGCGACGACGTGAAAACGCGGGTCGGCGAGGCGGCCGTAGCCCTGCCCCAGCACCCAACCGCCTTCATCCCACTCGTACGGCTTGCCGCAGCTCACCACCTTGGCGAGGTCCATGCCCACGAGCCCCGGAAATCCGCGGGCGGCCGCTAGTGCTTCCTTCTCGTCCACTCTGCCCGCCATCAGGCAGCCGTCCTGGGCACCCTTATTGCGCAGGAGGCGCGTCAGCCGGCGCGTATCGATATCGGCGATCGCGGGTACGCCGTTCTGCTTGAGGTAATCGCCCAACGTCCATTGCTTGCGCCAGCTGGACGCCAGCAGAGGCAGGTCGCGAATGACCAGCCCGGCAGCGTAGACACGGTCGGATTCGACATCCTCCGGGTTGGCGCCGGTATTGCCGATATGCGGATACGTGAGGGTAACGAGTTGCCGGCAGTAGGATGGATCGGTGAGGATTTCCTGGTAGCCAGTCATGGCGGTGTTGAATACCACCTCGCCCACGGCCAGACCCTCCGCGCCGATCGAAGTGCCGCGGAAAATGGTGCCATCTTTGAGCATCAGGATGGCAGGTATCCGGGACACGCTAACCCCTTGATTTCAGATGTATATACACAAAGCGGGAGAGGCCGCCTGGCCCCCCCCGCTGAAGCTGCCGAATTATACGTGAAACGGCCTCCGGCAACAACGCCGCCGGAGGCCGTTAGGTGGAAAAACGATAACTGAATACTAGGATTTATCTCTCACACTTCCGCCTTCATCCTTCATCCTTCTTCTTGGCAAAGCCAAGAACGTCCGCCATGTCGAACAGGCCGCTTTTCTTCATGGCGGCGAAGCGCGCGGCACGAAGAGCGCCATTGGCGAAATTAGCGCGGCTGGAAGCATGGTGCGAAATTTCGAGTCGCTCGCCGGTGCCCATGAACATCACGCTATGGTCGCCCACCGTATCGCCTCCGCGCACGGTGGCAAAGCCGATGGTCTCGTCCTTGCGTTCGCCGGTAACGCCTTGGCGCCCGAATACGGCGTGCTGCTTGAGATCGCGGCCGAGCGCCTGCGCCACCACCTCTCCCATGCGCAGCGCGGTGCCGGACGGCGCGTCCACCTTGTGCCGGTGGTGCGCTTCGACGATCTCGACGTCGTAGCCCTTGCCGAGCGCTCCCGCCGCGACCTCGAGCAGCCGGAACGCGACGTTCACTCCCACGCTGAAATTGGGCGACATCACGATCGCGATATCGCGCGCAGCGGTCGTGATCTCCTTCGTCTGCCCCGCGCTGAAGCCGGTGGTGCCGATCACCATCTTTACGCCCTGCTTGCGGCAGGCAGCGAGATGCGCCAGCGTGCCCTCGGGGCGGGTGAAATCAACCAGAACCGCGCAAGCGGCAAGCGCCTTGGCAAAATCGTCGCTCACCTTCACGCCGCAGGCAGCCCCGACCAGCTCGCCGGCGTTCCTGCCGACGACGGCATTGCCTTTCTGCTCCAACGCGGCCGCGAGTTCCAGGTCGTCAGTGCGCAGCACTGCGTCGAGCAGCGCGCGGCCCATGCGCCCGGATGCGCCCGCAATTGCGATCTTCAGAGTTGCCATATGCCGTAACTATACCGGTCGCCGGTCACCGACTACCAGCTGCCGGTTGTTCGGCCGGCGGGACCGGGTCCGGCTGCGCCGGCGCGACCGGAGCGGCGGGCTTGTCCACCGGCGCGGCCATCAGGACCGCGGGTACGCCGTCACCTTCGACGCGCGCGAGCTGGTCCGCGCGGAAGATGACCTTGAACCGGCGCTCTTCGGTCACCTCGCCCGCCTTCATGTAGCGATAGACATAGTCCCAGCGGTCGTTGCGGAACGGATCCACCACCAGCGGCATGCCGAGCGCGAACCGCACCTGGCCGCGCGTCATACCCAGTTGCAGCTTGGCGATCATCTCCGGGGTGACTGCGTTGCCCTGCTGGATGTCCATCTTGTACGGGGTAATGAGCAGAAACGGCCCGGAGCTGCACGCCCCCAGCAACCAGCCGAGGAGCACGATGCTGCAGGATGGAATGATCGGAACGCGCCGGCTCATCACGGTAGCGGCCTGTGTGGCGCATCGCGCGGGGATTGAGACCGGGCGCGACGCGGTTTGCAAGGCGGCAAAATGC
>CAZCGD010000157.1:0-1678 GCA_964498105.1 uncultured Streptomycetaceae bacterium | reverse complement strand
TGATGAAGCGTGATTCCCGTGTCCTCGGGTTTTGCGACCGACGGCGCTTTACCATGTCACGGGGTTCCACGTCACGCTCCAACATGTCACGTTTTTTCATGTCACGCCTTTTGCTGTGCGCGGCGGCGCTGATCTCCGTTGCGCCCGCCGGAGCACAGCAGTATCCGGCAAAGCCGATACGATTCATCATCGCCCAGGCGCCCGGCGGCCAGAACGACGTGCAGGCGCGGCTGATCGGGCAGAAGCTCGCCGAGGCGCTGGGCCAGCCGATGGTTTACGACAATCGGCCGGGCGCCGGCGGCCAGATCGGCTTCGAGCTGCTGGCGCAGACGCCGCCCGACGGCTACACCATCGCGATGGGTTCTATCAGCACGCTCGCGGTGATCCCGATGATGCCGCGCAAGCCGCGCTACGACCCGCTCAAGGATTTCGCCCCGGTGACGCTGGTCACCACCTCGCCGTATTTCGTCACGATCCACCCGTCCGTTCCCGCGCGCTCCCTCAAGCAGATGACGGCGCTCGCCAAGGCGCGGCCGGGCGCGCTCTCGTATGCGACGCCCGGCTCCGGCACCGGCATCCATCTCACCACCGAGCTGTTCATGATGATTGCGGGCATCAAAATGACGCACGTCCCCTACAAGGGCGGCGCGCCGGCGACCATGGACCTGATGGCCGGGCAAGTGGCGGTGATGTTCAACAATGCGACCACCACGGTGCCGCACGTCGCAACGGGCAAGCTCCGGGTGCTGGCGGTCAGCACGGCCAGACGCTCGCCGGCCCTGCCCGAAGTGCCGACCGTAGCCGAGGCGGGCTATCCGGGATTCGAATCCAACTCGTGGCAGGGTATGGTGACCCGCGCCGGCACTCCGCACGCCATCGTTGCGCGCCTGAACGGCGAGGTGGTCCGGATACTGAGCCTGCCGGACATCAAGAGCATCAACCAGAACCTCGGCAACGAGGACGCCGGCGGCACGCCGGAGGCGTTTCTTGCCTACATCCACGCGGAAATGGAAAAATGGGGTAAGGTAATCAAGGCGGCGGGCGTGACCAATCAGTAGACGCGCCGCACGTCATAAAAATCGGCCAAGAAGGAGGAGAACATGAAATCTGCGAAGTTGTCCGTGATTCTCGGCATCGCCGTCCTGACCGCCGGGCTGTGGCCCGCAGCAGCCGGAGCGCAGCAAAAACCCGTCACCATCCGGCTCGGGCACGTGGGCTTCCCGGGCTCGATCTTCGACATCGTGAGCAACAAGTTCGCCGCGGACGTGAACGCGGCGCTGAAGGGCAAGGTGGAAGTGAAGGTCTTCCACTCGAGCCAGCTGGGCTCCGACGAGCAGATGATCAAGGGCATCCGCGTCGCCTCGCCCGAGATGGTCGCCCCGTCCACCGTCATGAGCACGGTCGATCAGCGCTACGGCGTGTTCGAGATGCCGTACCTGATCGTCAACCGCGCGCACATGAAGAAGGTGGCCGAGAACAAGCAGATCCAGAAAGTGTTGTTCGATCCCATGCCCGCGCGCGGCATCCGGGTGCTGGGCGTCTGGGAAAACGGCTTCCGCCACATCACCAACAACCGGCGGCCGATCAAGGTGCCGGGCGACTTGAACGACATCAAGCTGCGCGTGCCGGGCGGCGTGTGGCGCGTGAAGATGTTCAAGGCCTACGGCGCCAATCCCTC
>CAZCGD010000156.1:0-6629 GCA_964498105.1 uncultured Streptomycetaceae bacterium | reverse complement strand
TCTTGTTGTTGCTTTCTGCCATGACTTGCCTCCTTGTGCCGGCGATACTGGCTGGCGAAGAGTATATCCCGTTCGATAACGACAGAGGTAACACACCCCGTGGATAGCACCGACCTTGCGCTCCTGGAGCAACTGCGCGCTCCCACCGAGTTGCCCGAAGCGATAGCTGACGACCGGGTGTTGCTGGACCGGCTGCCCGCGGAAGACCGGGAGCGCCTGCACCATGCAGTTGCCCGGGTTTACAACCCGGACCCGGTTGCACGTCGCAGGAGCATGAAAGCCGCCGAACGCGAACGGAGAGCGGCGGAAATCCGGCGCGAGGAGGCGGTGCTCCACGGAACGGGGATACGGACGCTGCGCCGGCGGCCGGTGTTCACCACGCCGAATGTTTTCCCGCCCAGGGGATTCGAGCCACGCGATGTCGAAAGGGACGAGACAGAGCGCAGGGAGTCCGTCGAGCCGCAGCATTGCTACGTCTGCAAGCAGCAGTACTCGGTCATCCACCATTTCTACGACCAGTTGTGCCCGTCGTGCGCGGACCTGAACTTCAAGAAGCGCACCGAACTGGCCGACTTGAACGGCCGGGTAGCGCTGCTCACCGGCGGACGAGTGAAGATCGGCTACCAGGCCGGCCTCAAACTGTTGCGCTCGGGAGCGCACCTCATCGTCACTACCCGCTTCCCGCGTGACTCGGCGACGCGTTATGCACGGGAGCCGGATTTCAGCGAATGGAGGCACCGTCTCGAGATCTTCGGGCTCGACCTGCGCCACACTCCGAGCGTGGAGGCGTTCTGCCGGGAGCTGGTTGCGACCCGCCAGCGCATGGATTTCATCATCAACAATGCGTGCCAGACGGTGCGCCGACCGCCCGACTTCTATGCGCACATGATGGAGGGCGAAACAGCGGCACTGCGCGATATGCCGGAAGACGTGCGCAAGCTCCTGGGCAGCTACGAGGGACTGCGCGGCTATCACATGCTCCCCGAAGGGCGCACGGCGGCGGCGCGCGCGGCGTCCGGTCGAAATGCGCCCGAACTTGCGGGATTGATCCGCGCCGCCGAGTTGTCCCAGGTGCCCTTGCTCCCGGACGAACTCCTGGCGCAAAAGGACCTGTTCCCCGAGGGGCGCCTCGACCAGGACCTGCAGCAGGTGGACCTGCGCGAACGAAACTCGTGGCGGATGCTCCTCGCCGAGGTGCCGGCGGTGGAATTGCTGGAGGTGCAACTCGTGAATGCCATCGCGCCGTTCATCCTCAACGCGCGCCTGAAGCCGCTGTTGCTGCGCGTGCCGGGGCGCGACAAGCACATCGTCAACGTGTCCGCCGTCGAAGGCCAGTTCTACCGGAACTTCAAGACCACGCGCCATCCGCATACCAACATGGCGAAGGCCGCGCTCAACATGATGACGCGCACCTCGGCGACGGACTACCACGGCGACGGCATCCACATGAACAGTGTCGATACGGGGTGGGTGACCGACGAGGATCCCGCAGAGATCGCGGCACGGAAAACGGTCGAGCAGCGTTTTCACCCTCCGCTCGACATCGTGGACGGCGCCGCGCGCATCGTTGATCCGATCATCACCGGCATCAACACCGGGGAGCACGCGTGGGGTCAGTTCCTGAAGGACTATCGGCCAGTACCCTGGTAGCCTGGTACGCCCCGGGGATGGTAGGATTTTTTGATTAGAGCCGATCTCAAGAATAGCCACGGAATCGCACGGAATCACACGGACGGATAGAACAATACAGAACTTCTCCTGTTCGGTTTTTAATTTTCCGTGTGTTTCCGTGTGTTTCCGTGGCTAAATCTGCCTTTGCCTTGATCAGAGCCGTGTGTTTCCGTGGCTGTAGCGGTTTTTGATCCTGTATCCGATTGGAGAACGCCATGAGCACACGCACGTTGCACAAGATCATTGCTGCGGTTCCCACGTCCGACGGCGCGGGCGTCAAGCTCCGCCGCAGCCTCGGCAAGTCGCAGGAGGAGCGGCTCGATCCGTTTCTGATGCTGGACGAGTTCTCGTCCGACAACGCGGACGACTACATCGCCGGCTTCCCGAACCATCCCCACCGCGGCTTCGAGACCGTGACCTACATGCTCGACGGCCACATGCTGCACCAGGACCACCTCGGCAACCGTGGCGACCTGAAGAGCGGCGACGTGCAGTGGATGACCGCGGGCCGCGGCATCATCCATTCCGAGATGCCGCAGCAGGAAAGCGGGCGCATGCGCGGCTTCCAGTTGTGGATCAACCTGCCGGCGAAAGAGAAGATGAAGCCCGCCGGCTACCAGGACCTTCCCGCGGCCCTGATCCCGGTGGTGGAGCTGATGGGCGGTGTGCGCGTGAAGGTGATCGCCGGCACGCTGATGGTGGACGGCCGCCCGACGCCGGGCCCCATGCAGGGGTTGACCACCGACCCGCTGTACTTCGACGTGGAATTACCCGCGGGCGCCGCGTTCTCGCATGCGGTCCAACCGGACTACAACGCGTTTGTGTACGTTTTTGAGGGCGGGCTCTCGGTCGGCCCGGCAGATGCCGCGCGTCCACTCAAGACGCACAGCGCGGGCGTGCTGTCCGCGGGAGATGAGATCGAAGTCGTGGCAGGCGAGGAGGGCGCGCGCTTCATCCTGCTCGCCGGGCGTCCCCTGGGAGAGCCCATCGTCCAGTACGGCCCGTTCGTGATGAACACCCGCGAGGAAGTCGAGCAGGCGGTGCGGGACTACCAGAGCGGCAAGCTTACGACTGCCTGAGAATGAAGAGAGTGCTGAGTGAAGAGGGATGAGGGCGGAGGGTAAAAGTTTGCAGTTTGCAGTTTGCAGTGGGCAGTTTGCAGTGACTGCCAACTGATGGCTGCCAACTGCCAACTCCGATTTACAACCCCACCGCCAGGTCGGTGCCAACGCCCCGCTCGCGCGCGAGCTTGAGCATCTTTACCCCCATCCACAGGTCCTGCAGCCCCATGCCGTGGGATTCGTAGAGCGTGATTTGTTTCGCTGAAGTGCGGCCGGGCGCCTTGCCGGCGATGACTTCGCCGATCTCGGTCAGGTAATCCCAGCGCAGCCAGCCCTTTTCGACGGCCGACAGCAGGTCGCCGCATTCGTTGCGCGCGGTGCCGCGGCCGTCCACCGTGATCACGTCGCACTTCCTGACCGTGGCGTCGTCTATCTCGCGCCGGGAAAGTGCGTTGGAGCCGGCGGCGTTGATGTGCTGGCCGGGCTCCAGCCATTCCCCCTTCAGCACCGGCTCCGCGGACTTGGTGATGACGTTGACGACGTGCGCGCCACGCACCGCGGCCTCGGCGCTCTCCGCGGGCTGCACCGTGATTCCGGTTCTCTTCGACATCCTGTCGCAGTAGGCGACCAGTTTGTCGCGGGTGCGGGCAAAGACACGGACGGTCCTGATCTTTCTGACCTGGCACACGGCCTCGAGCTGGCTCTCGCTCTGGAAGCCGGCGCCGATCTGGCCCAACACGCTGGCGTCGGGATTGGCGAGGTGCTTCGTCGCGACGCCGCTTGCGGCGCCGGTACGCACCATGCTCATCCAAACCGCCTCGATGATCGCCTCCAGCTTCGCGGTCTCGGTGTTCATGAGATGCACGTAAAAGCTCTTGCCGCTCGGCCGGGTGTAGTAGTACTTGAAGCCGATGTAGCCCAGTTCCGGCGCCGCCGCCTGCAGCACGTGCTGCGTTCCGGTCGGGAGATGGATGCGCGCCCGCGGCACGTCGATCGCGCGCTGCTCGGCGAGCGCCTGGTGCGCCTGCTCCATTGCTTCCAGTGCGAGCGGCATCGTCAGCAGTTTCTGGATGTCGCTTTCGGTCAAATACTTGATCATTGTTTTTCTTGGCGGCCTTGGGGGTTCACACTTGTCTTGGTTTCTCTTCGTGTTCCTTCGTGTCCTTTGTGTCCTTCGTGTCGAGGCTTTTCTTGGCGGCTATTTTTTACCCTTCAGCGCCGCCGCGCGGATGGCGGAGAGCGTCGTCCGCGTCGTGATCGCCTCCGGATCGATGCGCAGTTCGATGAGCGACGCGGTTTTCGCTTTCATCGCGCGCTCGAACGCGGGCCCGAAATCGGCGGTTTTCTCCACCATCTCGCCTTGCAGTCCGTAGGCGCGAGCGAGGGCGGCGAAGTCGGGGTTCTTCAGTTCCGTGCCGCTGACGCGCCCGGGGTAGTCGCGCTCCTGGTGCATGCGGATGGTGCCGTACATGCCGTTGTTCATGACGATGAACACGATCCTGAGTTCATATTGCGCGGCGGTCGCCAGTTCCTGCCCGCACATCAGGAAGTCGCCGTCGCCGGAGAACGAAATCACCGGCCGGTCGGGGTGCACCAGCTTGGCGGCGACCGCGGAAGGAACGCCGTAGCCCATCGAGCCGCTGGTCGGCGCGAGTTCGGTGCGGAAGCCGGGGTAGGAGTAGTAACGGTGGATCCAGCCGGCGAAGTTGCCGGCGCCGTTGGTGATGATCGCGTCCGGCGGCAGGCGCTTCCCCAGGTAGGCGATGACTTCGCCGGGGTGCAGTGCGCCCGGCGCGGGCTCCGGCCTGAGCCAGGCATCGTACTCCGCGCGCGCCGTTTTCGTCGCATCGTTCCAAGGACGCGACTCCACCGGCGCGAGCTTGCGCAGCGCCTGCGCGAACTCCGGCATGCCGGAATGGATGAGCAGCTCCGCTTCGTACACCCGCCCCAGCACTTCCGCGCCGGGGTGCACGTGCACGAACTTCGACTTCGGCCGCGGCGCTTCGATCAGCGAGTAGCCGGCGGTCGTCATTTCGTCCATCCGCGCGCCGATCGCGATCAGCAGGTCGCAGGCCTTGACGCGCTCGGCGAGCTTCGGGTTGATGCCGATGCCGACGTCGCCCGCGAAGTTGGGGAGCCGGTTGTCGTAGAGGTCCTGGCGGCGGAACGCGGTGCCGACCGGCAGGTCGTTGGCCTCGGCGAAAGCGCGAAAGTCGGCGCACGCCTGCGCGGTCCAGTCGCTGCCGCCGGCGAGCACGAACGGCCGCTGCGCCTGCGCCAGCATCGCGCGCAGCTTCTGCAGATCAGCCTCGCCGGGATGCGCCGCGACGCGCTGGTAGCGCCCGGTGTCGGCGACGGTGGCTGTCTCGCGCAGCATGTCTTCCGGCAGCGCCAGCACGACCGGCCCCGGCCGCCCCGATACCGCGGTATGAAAGGCGCGGTGCACGTACTCCGGCACGCGGTCGGCGCGGTCGATCTGCGCCACCCATTTCGCCATCTGGCCGTACATGCGGCGGTAATCGATCTCCTGGAACGCCTCGCGCTCGACGAAATCGTTGCCGACCTGGCCGATGAAGAGGATCACCGGTGTCGAATCCTGGTACGCGGTATGGATGCCGAGCGAGGCGTTGCTCGCGCCCGGCCCGCGCGTGGCGAAGCAGATGCCGGGCCGGCCGGTCAACTTGCCGTAGGCTTCCGCCATGTAGGCGGCGCCGCCTTCCTGGCGGCAGACGATGAACCTGATCTTCTCGGTGGCATCGTGGAACGCATCGAGCGCGGCCAGATAGCTCTCGCCCGGCACGCCGAAGACGAGGTCCACTCCATGGATCTTGAGCGCGTCGATCAGGAGCTGCCCGCCGGTGCGGGCGAGGGTGGTTTCGGAGGGTTTCATAGGGGAATCCCGTGGCGGGCCGCTGGATGCGCGCTGGAAACAGGCAGGCCGCAAATCTATCACGAATGCGCCCGCATTTCATGCGGGCGCATGAGAAAGCCCGGTGCCGGCTGTACAATCCGGTTTCGACGTGGCCAAAACCAAGAGCGCCTAACATAATGAAACACATGCGCGTTTCATTATGTCAGGCACTCTAAGGGGAACGATGATGCAGGAGTTGTGGAAACTGTCGGCAACCCAGGCTGTGGATCTGCTCCAGCGCCGCGAAGTATCCCCGCTCGAGATGATCGACGTGGCCGTGGCGCGCATCGAGGCGACCAACCCGAAGATCAACGCCATCGTGACGCCGTGCTACGACCGCGCCCGCGAGCACGCGCAGCGCATCCTGAAGGAGAAGAGGTCGGATGTGCCGCCACATTACCTTTACGGCTTGCCGATCGCGGTGAAGGACGGCACCGACGTCGCGGGCGTGCGCTGCACCTCCGGCTCGCGCATCTACGCGGATCGCATCGCGCCCGCGTCCGACGTCGTCGTGCAGCGCCTGGAGGCGAACGGCGCCATCGTGATCGGGAAGTCCAACCTGCCGGAGTTCGCGGCTGGGGGCAACACCTTCAACGACGTGTTCGGCGCCACGCTCAATCCGTGGGACATGCGCATGAGCGCGAGCGGCTCCTCCGGCGGGTCGGCGGCAGCGCTCGCGTCGGGGCAAGTGTGGCTCGCCACCGGCGGTGATTTCGGCGGCAGCATTCGCACGCCTTCGAGCTACTGCTCGACGACCGGGCTACGGCCGAGCCCGGGCATGGTGCCGCGCACGTCGAAGCAGCCGTTCAACCCGCTATCGGTCGAGGGGCCGATGGCGCGCGATGTCGCGGACACGGCGCTGATGTTCGATGCCGAGGCGGGCTGGCACCCGCTGGATCCGCTGTCGCAGGTCGGGCCGCACCCGAGTTTCTCGCAGGCCGCGGCGAGTCCGCGCAAGCCGCTGCGCGTCGCCGTCAGCGCCGACC
>CAZCGD010000155.1:0-6172 GCA_964498105.1 uncultured Streptomycetaceae bacterium | reverse complement strand
AGCAGCGTGGCAAACGCGAGGTGCTCGGCCATGCCCCAGTCGAGCGGCAGCTTGCCCTGCGCCATCAGCCGCCGGCTCTCCATGACCTTCTGCACCGCGGGATGCAGCTTGAAGTTGTCCGGCACCGTAGTAATGCGCTCGCCCAGCGCTCGCAGCGTGCCGAGCGGCAGGCGCGTGTCGTTGCGCTCGTTCCATTTGCTGCCCTGGTACTGGCTCCAATCAATCTCGTACGGCGGCTTGTAATTGGAAAGGATGGTCTGGTTGGTGTGATAGCCGTCGTCGAGCGCCTTGCGGCAGGTCGAGACCATGGCGTCGCCCTCGCCCTCCCCGATCACGCTGTCCCTTTGCAGCCGCTCGGCATACAGCGTGCGCGTAGTCGGCAGCTTCGAAATCGTCTTGTACATCAGCGGCTGGGTCACCATCGGCTCGTCCTGCTCGTTGTGCCCGAGCCGCCGGTAGCAGACGAGGTCCACCACCACGTCCTTGTGAAACTTCATGCGGTACTCGAGGGCGATCTCCGTCGTCAGGCACACCGCCTCCGGGTCGTCGCCGTTGACGTGGAAGATAGGGATCTCCAGCATCTGGGCGATATCGGTGCAGTAGAGCGTCGAGCGCGCGTCGCGCAGGTCGGAGCAGGTAAAGCCAACCTGGTTATTGATGACGATGTGCACGGTGCCGCCGGTGCCGTAGCCGCGCGTCTGCGCCATCTCGAACGTTTCCATGTTCACGCCCTGCCCGGCGAACGCGGCGTCGCCGTGGATCAGCACCGGCAGCACCTGGTCGCCCGTGAAGTCGCGGCGGCGATGCTGGCGTGCCCGCACCGAGCCCTCGACCACCGGGTTCACGATCTCAAGATGCGAGGGATTGAAAGCGAGCGTGACGTGCATCGGGCCGCCCGGCGTCATGATGTTCGACGAGAAGCCCTGGTGGTACTTGACGTCGCCGGCGAGCAAGTCATCGTGATGCTTGCCCTCGAACTCCGCGAACAAGTCCTTTGGCATCTTGCCCATGGTGTTGACCAGCACGTTGATGCGGCCGCGGTGGGCCATGCCGATCACCAGCTCCTGCACCCCAGCCTTGCCGGCGTTGGCGAGCAGGTTGTCGAGCTGCGCGATAAGTGTCTCGCCGCCTTCGAGCGAGAAGCGTTTCTGCCCGACGTAACGGGTATGCAGGTACTTTTCGAGCGTCTCGGCCGCGGTCAGCCGCTCGAGTATGTGTTTCCGGTACCCGGCATCGTAGGCGGGCCGCGCGCGGATGTTTTCCAGCCGTTCCTGCACCCAGCGCTTTTGCGTCATGTCGGTGATGTACATGTACTCGACGCCGATGGAGCGACAGTAGGTGTCCTTCAGGAACTGGAGGATGTCCCTGAGCGTCATCTCCCGTGGCCCGACCAGCGTGCCGCCGTTGAATACCGTGCCCATGTCCGCATCGGTCAGTCCGTAGAACGCGGGGTCGAGCTCGGGGATGTGCGGCTTCTCGCGGCGCTTGAGGGGATCGATGTCGGCGTGACGCGCGCCCTGGAAGCGGTAGGCCGAAATGAGCTGCAGCACGGCAAACTGCTTCTCGCCGAGTTGCGGACGGTTGATCACTACCGTCGGCCCGGCGGCGCGGCGCCCCTTCGCCAGCTGCGCGAAGTGTTCCTGGACGTCGAAGTGGGAGACGTCCGCTGCGCCCCGGTCCAGCCGCTGCAGCTCGTCGAAGTAATCGCGCCAACGCGGCTCGACCGCGGCCGGATCTTTCAGGTAGCTCTCGTAGAGCGCCTCGATGAACGGCGCGTTGGCGCCGTAGAGGTAGGAGTTGCCGAGCATCTGCTTCATCACGAGGTCACCCGCTCATAAAGCTGAACCACAAAGGACACTAAGGACACAAAGGACTAACAATAGGAACAACTAATATGAAAACCTTCGTGTCCTTTGTGTCCTTCGTGGTTTAAGATTTTATCGGCCGTTACTTCCGCTTCTGCATGGGCACGAGATCGCGCTGCTTGGCGCCGGTGAAGAGCTGCCGCGGCCGGCCGATTTTCTGGTCGGCGTCGCTGATCAGCTCTTTCCACTGGGCGATCCAGCCCACGGTGCGCGCCAACGCGAAGATCGCGGTAAACATCGAGACCGGTATGCCGAGCGCCTTGTAGACGATGCCGGAGTAGAAATCCACGTTGGGATAGAGCTTGCGCTTGACGAAGTATTCGTCCTCGAGCGCCACTTTTTCCAGCGCGAGGGCGAGCTTGAACAGCTTGTCGTCCTTGAGATCCAGCTCTTCCAGCACCTCGTGGCAGGTCTTCTGGATGATCTTGGCACGCGGGTCGTAGTTCTTGTAGACACGGTGGCCGAAGCCAAACAGCATGGCATGGCCGTCCTTGTCCTTGACGCGCTTGATGAAGGCAGGAATGTGGCTCGCATCGCCGATCTCCGCCAGCATCTTCAGCACGGCCTCGTTGGCGCCGCCGTGCGCCGGCCCCCACAGGCTGGCAATGCCGGCGGAAATGCAGGCGAAAGGGTTGGCGCCGGTGGAGCCGGCGAGCCGCACCGTCGAAGTCGAGGCGTTCTGCTCGTGGTCGGCGTGCAGGATCAGGATGCGGTCCATCGCGCGCGAGAGCGTCGGATTGGGCTGGTACTCCTCGCACGGCGTGCCGAACATCATGTAGAGGAAGTTATCCACGTAGGACAGCGAATTTTTCGGGTACATGAACGGCTGGCCGGCGCTGTACTTGTAGGTCATCGCCGTGATCGTCGGGAGCTTCGCGATCAGGCGGAACGCGGAGATCTCGCGGCTGCGCTCGTCGTGGATGTTGATCGAGTCGTGGTAGAACGCGGACAGCGCCCCCACCACGCCGCACAGCACCGCCATCGGGTGCGCGTCGCGCCGGAAGCCCGAATAGAATCGCATGAGCTGCTCGTGCACCATGGTGTGTTTGGTGACGATCCCGACGAACTCGTCGAGCTGCCGCTTGTTCGGCAGCTCGCCGTTCAGGATCAGATAGGCCACTTCGAGGAAGCTGCAATGCTCCGCCAGTTGCTCGATGGGGTAACCGCGGTACTGCAGGATGCCGGCGTCACCGTCGATGAATGTGATGCTCGAGCGGCAGCTCGCCGTGGACATGAAGCCGGGGTCGTAGGTGAACTTCCCGGTCTTGGCGTAGAGCGCGCGCACATCGATCACGTCGGGGCCGACGTTGCCGGTAAGGACCGGAAAGTCCACCGGCGGCGTGCCGTCGCTGAAGGTCAGGGTTGCCAATTTTTCTGCCATTGTTATCTCCGTTAATTCATGGAGTTGAGTAAAGTAATTAATGCTGTTTCTAGGAAATGATCAACCTGCCCGCAGCAGCTCGACTACCGGCAGGTAGCGTTGATCGCGCGGCTCCCCCCGCCCCAGGGCCCAGTCGAGCAGGTCGTTATCGGCCTCCTCCAGCAACTGGTTGAACAGGTCCCGCTGCCGGGCGTCGAGGCCATCGAAGTGGTTCTCCAGAAAGTGCTTCAGGATGAGGTCCAGCTCGAGCAGGCCACGGCGGCAACGCCAGCGTACGCGGTCGAGGTCGCCCATTGTGGTCTAGGAATTCGCCGAGCGGTCGCCCGACGAATTCCTCATATAAGACAACATGAAATCATCGGCACCGATTCTCATCTTCTGCCCCAGCTATAGCCATCTCGCCCATTTAGAGAACAACTTCTTAATAAGGTATTCGTCGGGAACAAGCCGACCGACGAATTCCTGCCCCGACGAATTCCTAGACTGTCCGCTTGACCAGCAATTCCTTGATCTTGCCGATCGCCCGCGTCGGATTGAGCCCCTTGGGACACGCATCCACGCAATTCATGATGGTGTGGCAACGGAACAGGCGATAAGGATCCTCGAGGTCGTCCAGCCGCTCGTTGGTCGCCTGGTCGCGCGTGTCGGCGATAAAACGGTAAGCCTGCAACAGGCCCGCGGGGCCGACGAACTTGTCGGGGTTCCACCAAAACGACGGGCAGTCAGTCGTGCAGCAGGCGCACAGTATGCATTCGTAGAGCCCGTTCAGTTCCTCGCGATCCGCGGGCGACTGCAGGCGCTCCTTCTCCGGCGGCGGATCGTTGTTGATGAGGTAGGGCTTCACCGAGTTGTACTGCTTGAAAAACTGCGACATGTCCACGATCAGGTCGCGCACCACGGGCATACCCGGCAGCGGCCGGATTGCCACCGGCTCTTTCAGCTCGGCAATCCTGGTGATGCAAGCGAGCCCGTTCTTGCCGTTGATGTTCATGGCATCGGAGCCGCACACGCCCTCGCGGCAGGAGCGGCGGAACGCCAGCGTGTCATCGTGCGCCTTGATGCGCACCAGCGCGTCGAGCAGCATGCGGTCGGTCGGCTCGAGTGGGATGTCGTAGCTTTGCATGCGCGGCTTGTCGTCGGCCTCGGGGTTGTAGCGGTATATCGAAAAGCGCATCAGTTGCTCCGCAGGTTCATGAATCGTAAATCGTGAATCGTGAATCGAAGAATCCGAGCCGCCGCACTCATCCAATGTTGTGGCAATTCACGATTTACCATTTACCATTCACCATTCACGAGTTTAATAAACCCTGGCCTTCGGCTCGAACGGCTCCACGGTGAACGGTTTCGCATGCACCGGCTTGTAGTCGAGGCGGTTGCCTGCCTGGTACCAAAGCGTGTGCTTGATCCAGTTCGCGTCGTCTCGTTTGGGGAAATCGGAGCGATCGTGCGAGCCGCGGGATTCCTTGCGCGCTTCCGCCGACACCAGCGAGGCGACGGCGGTCTCGATCAGGTTGTCGAGTTCGAGCGCTTCCACCCGCGCGGTGTTGAAGGTCCTGCTCTTGTCCTGGATCCCGGTGCGGCCGGCGCGCTCGGCGGCGACCTTCATCTTCTGCACCCCGTCCAGCAGCAGGTCGGGGAAGCGGAACACACCGCAGTTCAGCTGCATGATGCGCCGCATGTCGGCGCCGACGTCCGCCACGCGCTCGCCGTTCTTCTGCCCGTCGAGGCGGGCGAGGCGCGAAGCCGTGAGCTCGCCCGCGTCCCTGGGCAGGTCGCGTTGGGCGCCACCGTCGGCCTTGAGGTCCCCGATCACCTTCTCGCCGGCCGCCTTGCCGAACACCAGGAGGTCGAGCAGCGAGTTGGTGCCGAGCCGGTTGGCGCCATGCACCGAGACGCACGCGCATTCGCCTACCGCGTAGAATCCGGGCACGACGGTCTCGGGCGAGCCGTTCTTCGGCACCACCACCTGGCCGTGGTAATTGGTCGGTATGCCGCCCATCTGGTAATGACAGGTCGGCACCACCGGGATCGGGTCCTTGATCGGGTCCACGTTGGCGAATTTCTTCGCGATCTCGCGGATACCGGGCAAGCGCTTCATGATCGTTTCCTCGCCCAGATGGTCGAGCTTCAACAGGATGTAGTCGCCGTCCTTGCCGGCGCCGCGCCCTTCCTTGATCTCGGTCGCCATCGCGCGGGACACCACGTCGCGCGAGGCAAGGTCCTTGGCGTTCGGCGCGTAGCGTTCCATGAAACGCTCGCCGTTCTTGTTGAGGAGGTAGCCGCCCTCCCCGCGCACGCCTTCGGTGATCAGCACGCCGGCCCCGGCCACGCCGGTCGGGTGGAACTGCCAGAACTCCATATCCTCGAGCGGGATGCCGGCGCGCGCCGCCATGCCCAGCCCGTCGCCGGTATTGATGAAGGCATTGGTGCTCGCGGCATAGATGCGTCCCGCGCCGCCGGTGGCGAATACCGTCGCCTGCGCCTGCAGGATCATCACTTCACCGGTTTCCATCTCCAGCGCCGTAACGCCGAGCACCGTGCCGTCGCGGTCGCGGATGAGATCGAGCGCCATCCACTCAATGAAAAAATGGGTGCTGGCCTTGACGTTTGCCTGGTACAGGGTGTGCAGCATGGCATGGCCGGTGCGGTCCGCCGCCGCGCACGAGCGCGGCACCATGCGCTCGCCGTAGTTGCGCGTCTGGCCGCCGAACGGGCGCTGGTAGATCTTGCCGTTGGGCAGACGGTCGAACGGCATGCCCATGTGCTCCAGCTCGTACACCGCCTCGTTGGCCTTGCGGCACATGAACTCGATCGCGTCCTGGTCGCCGAGGTAATCGGACCCCTTGACGGTGTCGTACATGTGCCAGTGCCAGTGGTCCTCCTCGACGTTGCCCAGCGAGGCCGCCACGCCGCCCTGGGCCGCCAC